>JANNWQ010000404.1:0-1673 GCA_031408595.1 Acidobacteriota bacterium
GCGGCGGCTCGATTCGAGCGTGCTTGCGGCGTATGTTTTTAATCCGCGTTTGTCGATCGACGAATTCTACCAGCACGTTACGCAGATGCTGGGCATCAAGGATTGGGCGAACAAGTCGGAATTACTCAACACGATGGGCAAAGTTCTCGAAGAACGCCATCGCCGCGGCCTGCGAACCGTAATCATCATCGACGAAGCCCACGAGCTTAGCGATTACGTCCTCGAAGAGATCCGACTCCTCATGAATTTCGAGTCCGACAACGCCAAGCACCTCCAGATCGTGCTGACCGGCCAGCCGGAGCTTCGCGACAAGCTTAATCAGGCGAACCTGCGTCAGCTCAAGCAGCGTGTTGCCCTGCGGTGCAACATGCACCCTTTCCCGACCGTCGAGGAAGTTGATCGTTACATCAGCGAACGTCTGTTGATTGCGGGCTCGGCACAGCCGAATGTGTTTACGCCTGGGGCAGTCGATTTTATCTTCCAGTGCAGCGAAGGTATTCCACGTCAGATCAATAACATCTGCGACAACGCAATGCTCGCAGCCTACTCGGCCGGCGAGCAGGTGATTGGCCGCCAGATCATCGAGCAGGTCGCTGAGAATCTCGATATGCTCCCGCGAAACGAGTCGGTTCACGCGTCGGAAGTGGTTCTCGATAACCCGGGAAGCCGCGTGATGAGGCCCGAGACCCGGGAAGACCTGTGGAATGGTGCCGCCAGGACTGATGCGGTAAAGCCACGCGTATTCACGGAAGATCTACCGATCGACAACGGCCACTCAAAAGGTCATGCAAATGGCAACTCCAACGGTCATTCGAACGATTACGCTAACGGTCTCGTCTTTGAAGACATGGACGAAGAGGTCAGCCTTGAGCTTGATGAACTGGTCAGCTCGTATCACAAGTTTAGGAATTAAAAGCACTAATCAGTCCTGAATTTCTTCGCCTTCTTGGCAGCTTTACGTGCAATCAACTCACGCAAAGACGTAAAGGAAAAGAAGGAAATTCAAGAGTTTTTCACGGAGCAATCAAAGATGAGTATCTTGAAAGCACTACAAAAGAAACGTACCGAGGAACTGAATGGCGTCTCCCCAAGAACTGCGCCATCAGCCGACATAATCATCCCCTTCGAGCCAAGCGAAAGGCAGGCAAACACGCCACCCGAAATGCTCGCGGCTCCGAATTTTGTCATCGGTAACACAGGTTCGGCGTTCATGGGGCAGCCAGATTCTAGCATCGGGACGGCACTCCCTGAGTTAGTATCGGATAAAACTGCCGGGGCAAAATTGAACGCCGAAACCTTAACACGCACCGGCGATCGACGGCTGCCTGACTTTGTAAGTTGGCCCGTCGACGCCGAGCGTGTTGAGCCACGCCTCGTTGCGATCACGCATCCGAATTCAAATTATTGCGAGGAATATCGCAGTCTTCGCACACACGTTCTGCATAAGAGCCAGCGGCAAAAGCTGCAGGCGATCGTTGTTGCGAGCGTGAATCCGAGCGAAGGAAAATCCGTCACTGCCCTCAATCTTTCATGGCTGCTAGCCCAGACCGACGGCGTCAAGTGCCTTATCATCGACAGCGATCTGCGCATGCCATCGCTCGGCGATTACTTGGGTATAGAGACCGACAAAGGACTGTCACATGTTCTCGACGGCTCCGCGACGCTCGTAGAAT
>JANNWQ010000405.1:0-3594 GCA_031408595.1 Acidobacteriota bacterium
GGTATTTCGCAACGATGTAAGATAGCGTGACGGAGAAGCTGGTTGCGATGATGCCGGCGAGCAAGCCTAGGAGACCGTATTCGGCGATGAGGATCGTGGCAAGGGTGCGGCGGTTGGCACCGAGCGTTTTTAGGATCGCGTTTTCGTAGATGCGTTGAGATTTGGTCAGAGCGACGGAGCCGATGAGGATCAGGATGCCGCTCAGCAGGACGAAGCTGCCGACGAACGAGATCGCGATCACAAAATTATTGACGAGCTTATTCACCGCCGCGATGATGTCGGCGACATCGAAGATCTGCACATTTGGGAATTGGTCGAGCACGTCTCGCTGAAGGCGTTGACGTTCCGTTGCGGGAATGTGATTGAGCACAGTCGCAGCGAAACTCTGCGGAGCTTTCTCTAAATATCCCTGTCGAAAAACGAATACAAAAGCAGTCCGGGCATTTCGGACGTCGATTTTTCTCAAACTGGCGATGCGAGCGGTAAGCTTGCGGCCCGATATATCGAACGTGATCGAATCGCCGGGCGTGACCTTCAGCGTCGTAGCCATGCGGTCATCGACCGAGACCTCGGGCGTTTCGTCGGTTTGTGGCTGCCACCATTCGCCGTTGACGACTGTCTCATTTACGTCCAGCTTATCGCGATATGTGATCGCAAATTCACGGCCGATCTGGCCCTGGTTTTGTCGGATCTCGGTCTGCTGATAGTCGATCGATTCGCCATTGACGGCGGCGATGCGGGCACGGACGGTCGGGACTTCCTCCGGGCGTTCGCCGGCTCGCTGCTCGATCATTCGGGAGATGTCGGCGATCTGGCTTTTCTGAATATCGACGAAGATCATGCTCGGCAGGCGGCGATTTCGCGAGAAGTCGAATTCCCGCACCAAATTGGTCTGCATGATCTGCACGGTGATCACTACAAATGCACCGAGGCCGACAGCGAGCAAGATTATGCGAGTCTGATTGCCAGGTCGGTAGAGAGAATTGACCGCCTGGCGAACCGAGAATGAGCTCAAATTCTTGACCTTTTTTAATATCCACGTGAGCACCGCGGCCGAAAGATACAAAACCAAGCCCGTTGCCGCGAGGCCGCCGAGGAACATCAAACCAACCTTCAAGGATCCGGCCTGCCAGACGGCCAAGCCGAGCAGGGCCGCTAGACAGACTGCTCCAAATAAAAACTTCGTCCAATCGAGCCGCGAAAGATTTATGTTGTTCTCGTCGCGGAGAAGCAACTTTGGCTTGATCGAACGAATTTGAAGCAGCGGGAGAGCAGAGAACAGCAACGAGATCAGCACGCCGAGGATGATGCCTTGCCACGCGGTGTTGAGGTTTACCGCGTAGCTCATTTTCGCGGGCAAGGCGTCGTTGAATTGCGACCGAGCGGCCCACAAACCGAGCTGTGCGAGAAGGACGCCGAAGAAACTTCCGACGAGGCCGAGCACGAGAATCTGCAGCATGTAAACGCTGATGATCCGAGTGCCGCTGGCTCCGAGGCATTTTAGCACCGCGACGGTTTTTCGTTTTTGATCGACGAAGGCACGTGCAACATTCCACACGCCGACCCCGCCGAGGACGAGGATCAGCAAACCCGTGAGCGAGAGGTAGTTTTCGGTGCGTTCGAACTGCTCGCTGAGATTCTCCTGCTGCTCGCGGTATGAGCCGACCTGAATGCTCGTTCCTTTGAGAGCTTCGCGGAGTTGTTTTACAAACTCAGTCGGATTGTCCGATGTGCGATAGAGAATGCGGCGGCGGACGCGGCTGGTGTTTCGCGAGATGCCGGCTTCGTCGAAGGCCTTCTTTTCGACGAATACTCGCGAGCCCAGGCGAAAGCCGCTCGAACCGCCTGGCTCTTCGTCAAAGGTGGCCTTGATCTGAAACTCACCTTCGCCGACCTTGATCTTATCGCCGACCTTAAGGTTCATTTCCTCGAGAATAATGCGGGCAACGACAGCTCCATTTTTTTCAAGGAGTTTGAAATCGAACGGCTGACCGTCGGACAGAACGAACTTACCAACCAGCGGAAACGGCGGCTCGATGCCCCGGAGATCAACGAACTCAACCGAGAAATTGGCCGGATCGCTCGGACGTGCCATTGATGCTGTCGAGATCGTTTCGTTGCGGGCCTCAACGATCGGGAAACGTGCCACGACCTCTTCTATCTTTGCCACGTCCGTCGGCGAGAAATCGTTTGTCGAACCAATATCGACATCCGCGGTCATCAAGGCCCGTGCGTCGTTTCCAACGACCTTTGTGATGTTCTGTATTAGCGAACGCAACGCTACGACGGACCCGACACCGAGAGCGATGCACAGGAAGAAAAACAGTAAACGCCGCCATGAAGAGCGTATCTCGCGTCGGGTTAGGTTGAAGATAAACTTCATACTTCGTGAGTTGGGAAGAGTGATTTCAAACAGGATGGACAGGATAAACAGGATCAAGAAATTCGATTTATTCAGATTTTCTTATCTTGTCTATCCTATTCATCCTGTTAAAGTTTTTTCCATCTGATTCAATTCGTCCTGGATCACTTTCCCATCCGCCAAGATGATCTGCCTTTGGGCCTGTGCAGCCAGATTCGGGTCATGCGTTACGAGAACAAGCGTCACATTGTTTTGCGCGTGGAGGTTCTTCATCAGGTCGAAGATGTGTTGGCCGTTCTTTGAGTCAAGATTGCCGGTCGGTTCGTCGGCCAGCAAAAATTTCGGGCGGTTCGCGAAGGCTCTGGCGATGGCGATGCGCTGCTGTTCGCCGCCTGAGAGTTCGGCCGGGTAGTGGTGGCCGCGATTTTGGAGATCGACGGCGTCGAGCAGGCGGTCGGCCCGCTCGCGGACATTGTCGAGGCCGAGTATTTCCATCGGGATCAGGATATTTTCGTAGGCGGTCAGACTAGGGATCAGGTGAAACGACTGAAAGATAAACCCGATCTTTTCGCTGCGGAGCTTCGCGAGAGCGTCCTCACCCATCGCCGTAACTTCATCACCATCGACATATATCTGCCCCGACGACGGCGCATCAAGCCCGGCGATCAAACCAAGCAGCGTCGATTTGCCGCTGCCCGATGCACCGGTCACCGCCACGAACTGTCCATCGGAGATCTCAAACGAAACATCGTTTAAAATAGTCAGGTCATCGGTGCCTGAGGTGACGGTTTTGGTGACGTTCTTGAGTTGGATCATAGATTCAAGAAAGTTTAGCCACAGATAAATACAGATAGGAAGTATGTATCGTTTTTCTTATCCGCTCTTATCTGTGTTCATTTGTGGCCAATTCTTCTTAACAATCTTAGCTTGCTAAATTGCCGCTAACAAGTTCCAATACTTTTGCATCAAAATCGTGTGTATTTCGTAAACAGACGATAGCTATGCGACAGGTAATGCGTTTTTCAGCGATCATAAGTTTCATTTTTCTAACGGTGTTCCTGTCGTCCTGTGCGGCATCGCGGCCGGCTTCCAACGCTTCGTCACGACCGCTGGCGACACCTCAGGTTCGTACCGACCAGCCGAAGATAATTGCGCTTGGCGATAGTCTGACGGCGGGCTTTGGTTTGGCTGAGAAGGAATCGTATCCGTACTTGTTGCAGGAGAAGCTGAAC
>JANNWQ010000406.1:0-5299 GCA_031408595.1 Acidobacteriota bacterium
ATGTGTTTGATCTCGCTGACCGATCTGCCGTCGGATTTGGCGGTTTGGAATGTACGGTTCATGCGGTCGATCGCCCAGAAAAGGTTGACTGCGGTCGGACGCGTTTTGGCGAGAACGTCGCTGATGAATTCGAGTTCGTCCTCGAGATCGACGACCGTAGTGCCGACAAATTGCTTCGCTCCCAACGCCATTCCATACGCCGCCGAGACGCCGATCGCCGGTGCCCCGCGCACGACCATGTCGCGAATTCCGTCCGCGACAGCATTGTAATCACGCAGCGTCAGCCATTTTTTCTCAGTCGGCAGCAGCCGCTGATCGAGCATCAGCACACCTTCGTCGGACCATTTAACGGGGATGATATCGAGTTTCATAATTTAGTCAGTACCACCGTGCGGTAACAGGTGGTTGAACGTCGTGAACTTCAACTTGAGTGGAATTTGTATTAAACCACCCGCTACCGCAGGTGGTTCTGACTGCGAAACGGAGATTATATCGAAAGACTTTGGATGAAGCCACACGGGTCAGTTAAACTTATCGCGGCGGCGGGTTTCTTTGCTTCTCGCCGACCATTCGTTTATATTCGTTGCTTATCGAAAAGCTACGAAATATGACGGAGGCCTCGACTGATATCGCCACTCAAGCAGTTAGTACCCAAGCACAACCGACCTTTCGAACGGATTTTGCGCTGAACCGGAGTTTGCCCGGGAATTTGCGCGTCCTCGATGCGATAGCGGCTAATTTTTACTGGTCATGGCAGCCCGAGGGTACCGCCCTTTTTCGCGAACTCGACCCGACCCTTTGGGATAAATGCGAGCAGAATCCTCGTGTCTTCTTAAAGAAGGTAAATCTGTTGCGGCTATACCAAAAGGCTGCGGACACGACCTATGTCATGCGTTTGCACCAATTCACAGAAAAGCAGAAGGCCTATCTCGGACAGACTACAAAATCTCGTGACACCACACGCTTCGCTTACTTCTGCGCGGAGTACGGCGTTCACAATTCCCTACCAAATTATTCCGGCGGCCTCGGTATTCTTGCCGGCGATCATCTCAAATCTGCAAGCGATCTTGACCTGCCGCTGGTTGCGATCGGGCTACTCTATCGGTACGGTTATTTTCGTCAAAAGCTCGGGCACGACGGTTGGCAAGAAGAGTCTTACAATGACGTTTTCGAGTCGGAACTCGCCGTAATGCCTGTTTTTGACGAAAGCGGAAATCGCGTCACGGTTTCCGTTCACATTCGGGGCCGCGAGGTCGTCGCACAAGCGTGGCACGCCGCAGTTGGACGGATCTCGCTGTATCTTCTCGATACGAATGTTGAGCAGAACAGCGACGTTGACCGCCTCATCACTGGCCACCTTTACGGCGGCGACACCGAAACGCGTATTGTGCAGGAAAAGGTGCTCGGCATCGGCGGTGTTCGGTTGTTGAGAAAGCTCGGCATCGATCCGGCTGTATATCACTTGAACGAAGGCCACGCGGCGTTCTCGACGCTTGAACTCGCCCGCGAATACATAGCTGCCAACCCAGAAGCCTCGTTCGCCGGAGCGGTCGAAACTGTCCGCAGCAAGTGCGTTTTCACGACGCATACGCCAGTCGCGGCTGGCAACGATGCATTTGACCCAACCATTTTGGCCGAATGCTTTAGCAACGAGTACATTGCCTCGCTAAAGCTCACAAATGGCGAATTCCTCGCTCTCGGACGTGCCGATCTTAGCGACGACAAAGAATTTTTCGGCATGACGCCGCTGGCTTTGCGAATGTGCCGGTCGGCGAACGGAGTGAGCGCAAAGCATGGCGAAGTTTCTCGTGGTCTTTGGCTCAAGATGTTTTCCGATCTTTCAGACGCGGGTGCCGTGCCGATAACTTCCGTGACCAATGGCGTTCACGCTCCGACGTGGGTCGCTCCGGCGTTTCAGAGCATCTATGAGCGCGAGATCGGTGAGAATTGGCATGAGGTCGTTCGTGACGAAGCGGCTTGGACAAAGGCGACAGAAAGTTTGCCCGACTATGCGATCTGGTCTTCGCATCAAGTGCTGAAAGAATTGCTTATCGCATATGTTCGCGAACGGACGCGTACTAAAGAAACCGGCGATATCGACACGATACACGAAAACGAAAGCACGAAAGGCCTATTCTCGCCCGACGTTCTGACGATAGGTTTTGCCCGACGCGTCGCTGCTTACAAGCGTTGGGATCTGATCTTTTCCGATCTCGACAGACTGCTAAAACTGGTCGATGACTCCGAGCGGCCCGTGCAGTTCGTTTTCGCCGGAAAGGCTCACCCGCAGGACCGTACGGCTAAGGCCATCCTGCAAAAGCTGATGTCTATCAATAACGACTCCAATTGGCAACGGCGTGCAGTTTTTATCGAAGACTACGATCAGGAAGTTGCTCGCTATCTCGTCCACGGAGTCGATGTCTGGATGAACGTCCCGCGTCGCCCGATGGAAGCCAGCGGAACCAGCGGGATGAAAGCCGCGATGAACGGCGTGCTCAATTTCTCGATCCTCGACGGCTGGTGGATCGAGGGCTACAACGGCGAGAACGGTTTCGCGATCGGCGAATTAGATGTCGAAGCAGATGCACAAATGGACGCCGAGGACGCCGAATCGCTTTATTCAACACTCGAGAATGTCATCGTCCCTGCCTACTATTCACGAGGCGAAAACGATTTGCCAACGGAGTGGATCGCGAGGATGAAGAATTCGATCGCGACGCTGACACCGCAGTTTTCGAGCGATCGGATGGTGAATGATTACTTACGCTACATCTATAATGTGTAACTCTGTACTCCAAGTAACGGTCGGGCTTGCCCGTCTATTTGCGGTGAGGCTTGCTTCTCCGTATGTCGCCACCACATATTCTTGCGGCTTGCCGCCGCTTTCGTGGCGTACACCGATCTAAGGTAAACAAAAGGGCGGCGGCGAGCCGCGAAATCAAATCAGCGGGATTTGCGGAGAAGCGAGCTTCTCCGCAAATAAAGCGGCAAGCCGCTTGAGCCTGGAGGCAACCATCATGCAGCATCAACAGTTTAACACCGGCGTCATCAGCGGTACGGAAGTTTTTAAAGAGGCGTGGGAACTGATAAAAGATCAGTATTGGCTCATCTTTGGGATCACGATCGTTGGCATGTTGATCGGCGGTGCGGTGCCTGTCGTTATCATCGGGCCGATGATGTGCGGCATCTATCTGTGCTTGTTCGACAAGATGGATGGCCGCGAAGTTAAGTTTGACAGGCTGTTCAAAGGGTTCGATTTCTTCGGACCGAGCCTGATAGTTGCGGTCGTGATAATGGTGCCAATGATCGTGCTTATTTTTGCGATCTATATTCCGATAATCGCCGTAGCGATGGCCGGGCCGCGAATGAGCGAATCGGAGTTGATACCGCTGCTGATCGGAACGGTGCTTTTTGAACTCGTCGTTGCGTTTATAATGGTGTGTTTTCACACATTGTTAATTTTCTCATTTCCGCTGATCGCCGATCGCAAACTTGGCGGCATCGACGCGATGAAACTAAGCGCCAAAGCCGTCTGGCACAACCTCGGCGGTATTGCGAGCATGATCGGCGTGAGCTTTGTCGTCGCCATTGTCGGTTATTTGATGCTCTGCATCGGTGTATATCTTGCATTGCCGCTTATCATGATGTCGTGGGCCGTAGCATACCGACGGGTGTTTCCAAAGATCGAAGACGGCCGTAGCCTTGAGCCGCCGCCGATCAGTACCTATGGCCGAGGTTGATTTGCCGGCAAACTTCAAATACATCGACACCGCCGAAAAACTCGACGCCGTATTCGCCGAGTCATACGAGCGCCCGGTCGCTTTGCTCAAGCATAGCAATAGCTGTGGTATCAGCTCGCACACGATGTATTTGATAAATGAAACTGATGCCGTAGTTAATGTCATAGTCATACAGGAACATCGTGACCTTTCGAACGATGTTGCGACGCGAACCGGCCATCGGCACCAGTCGCCACAGCTTTTTGTCCTACGGGACGGCAAACCCATCTATCACGCGACGCACTATGGCATTGATCCATCTGAGATCGAAATAAAACTAAGAGATTAGAGTGGTTTTCACACAACAGACCACTGACAACTGCCCATGCTTGAACCAACCCAGATAATCGAAGAATCGGACAGCGAAGTCTCGATCAAATGGTCTGACGACTCAGAAACCCGCTACTCGGCCCCGCAACTCCGCCGCGTCTGCCCTTGCGCGACCTGCGTCAATGAATGGACCGGCGAAAAGATCCTCGACGAACGCAATATCGCCGACAACCTCACTTTCTCATCCATCGCTATCGTCGGCAGGTATGCGTTGAACTTTGTCTTCTCGGATGGTCACGATACAGGGATATTTAGCTTTAAATATTTGCGTGAGCAGTCAGGCTAGCTCGTGCTAGACTGGAATATATGAACGAGCGCGATATTTTTGACGAGAAGCAAGAGATCAAGAAGGCTAATTTCTCATGTCCGAATTGCCGGGAACGCGGTGATTACGATGTTAGATGGATGACGCGGCGCAAGAAGCGTCAGGAACCGAGAGGGCTGAATCCACAGCAAAAGGCCCAGTTTCAAAAGTCCCAGGACTACATGGTGCGAATGGACGACATGCTTGTATGCCAGAATACACGCTGCCGCAAGCGGTTTGATATACCATCGTCGCAGTCGGTGGTGTTTATCTGATCTCATCGACAAACTCTTTAGGAGGAATGTCAATGAGTATCAATGAACTGGAATTTTATGGTGGCGAAACGGTGCCGAGCGAGAAGTTTCAACAGGAACTAGCTGCTGAGATCGACGACGCCCCAACCGCTCCGCAAGAACTAATAGAAAGAATCGAGAACAATACTTCGACATCTTCAGCCGAATCCGGTGGCGATATTGACGCGGCTTGGGAAGAGGCGGAAACGTCCGGATCGGAAAGTGTCTTTGGACACAACCCGACTCCCGATCAATCGGATGTCGAGGCGAATGAGCATGCGATGGGTATCGATTTTCAGGATAACGAACCGCTTGATTTCGTCGAGAAAATAGAAAAACGCGACCGCGACAGGTACGAGCTTGACGAAAATTCAAAAAGCGAAGGGGACACAATTTAATCAAAAGAAAAGGCCGCAAACGCAGCCTTTTCCTTTTACTAGCTGCCCTGGGAAAGGCGTTTTAGTAAATCGAGAACGAATACTCGACCTGTTTCGTAACCGTTTGGCCGACGCCGTTTGTTTTAGCTGGTTCAAAACTGATACGTTTTGCAGCCCCTATTGCCTGTTCGCTCAGGCCGTTTGGAAGCCCCTTAA
>JANNWQ010000407.1:0-10666 GCA_031408595.1 Acidobacteriota bacterium
CGAAAGCCGGTCTGCAACTCACCGCGGAAGGTGGTGCCCGCGGCATAATTAAGTGTGAATCTCGGCGAGATGCCATATGTTTCGTACTTGCGAAGGCGGCCTTCGTTCCCGCAGGTTGTGTTCAAATCATTCAGACTCAAACAGTCGGGATCTACGTTAAGCCGACTGGGGCGTTGGCCGGAATTTGATGATTGACGCCACCAATGGCGCTTGAAGAAATTCGCATAGCCACTCGTTACCAAAACTGCTCTCGATGACAAAACTGACGCATGCGAAAGCGATGTGCCGAAGCGATCGCCGTAGAAGAAATCGTTCTTGAAGATGTTTCCGCGTCGATCTGCGGCGTATTCGGCCTCAGTCAGGCCGGAGTAGGTTACGTTCGAGTCCTCGCCGTAATAACTGAATTTGAAGGTGAGCGAGTTACCGTCGTTGATCGTTTGAACTACCTTCGTCGAGAGGTCATTCAGCTTAGAGTTAATAAATGGTCTCGAGCCGTCTCCCTGCTTGCGTGCGAAGCTTGCCATAAGCCCGGTTTTCCCGATGGTTCCGCTGCCAAGAAAGCTCCCGTTGAAAAAACTGCGATTTCCCCCTGCCAGTTTTACCGTAAAAGTAGGCTTTTCGGTCGGGTTGGGAGTCAGGTAATTGATCACGCCGCCGACCGTTTGAGGGCCGTACGCAATTTGGCCGGATCCCTTTAGCACCTCGATCGATTCAAACCGTTCGATCGGCGGATGATAATACGATGCATTATCGCCATAAGGGGCATATGAAATCGGCAGGCCATCCTCGAGTAACAAGACCTTGCTTGAACGTGTGGGATTCAGTCCGCGGATCCCAATGTTCGGTCTCAGGCCAAAACCTTCTTCGTCGCGAATATTTACCCCGGCAACCTTACGTAGCGCCTCAGAAAAATTGAAGACGCGTGCATTCGTCAGTGTCTCGCGGTCGATTCTCTCAACGGATCCCGGGACTTCGTCCAGACTCTCGCGTGAACCCGCGAGATAGCTAGCTGTTACTGAAACATCTGCGGCCAAAGGCGAAGGAGAAACGACGATTCCGATCGAATCTGCCTGGTCGGGTCCGAACTCTTTATATGAGTCGGCAAACGAATCCGCTTTAACAGAAATACCATAGAACTCGGCCGCAGGCCTCTCAAATGAAAATTTCCCTGACTCATCCGTCGTAGTTTGTAAACGCCCGGCATCCGATGTTCTTACGAGCCTGACCACTGCCCCTGCGACCCCGTGGCCATTTGGATCGACTACCTGACCGCTAATACGGGCAGCTTTCTGGCCTGGGACTGTGGATCCAAATGAAATGAATAAAAGGATTATGGTGGCTGGTAAACCTACTCTGCGCAGAATGGCTGAACGAAACTTCATTGGGACTCCTAGACTGATAATCTTATTGAAAACGACTTTCAATATCAGAATATTATCAGGAACAGTTTTTGATGTCAAATATGCTGAAGTCTCACGCGGCTTGGACTTAATCACACAGAAAAAGCCGCCCTTCAAAGGCGGCCTGTTTCCACTGATCTTTAATTCCGTCCTATCTCCCGGTAAAGTTCGGCGGGCGCTTCTCGAAGAATGCCGCGACGCCTTCTTTGAAATCAGCCGACTTACCCGACTCGATCTGGCATTCGTGTTCGAGAGCGAGTTGTTGGGTGAGATCGTTTGAGAACGAGGCGTTCATCATTTGCTTGATACGGCCGATCGAGCCGGTCGGGCCAACGGCGAGTTTGGCGGCGAAGGCATTTGCCTCTTCGAGAAGCGACGAGGCAGGCACGATCTTATTGATCATCCCAATCGCGAGTGCCCTGTTGGCATCGACGGCATCACCGGTCATAAATAACTCGGTCGCGATCTTTTCGCCAACTGCTCGTGGTAGAAAGAACGTGCCGCCACAATCCGGCGTCAAACCAATCCGCACAAAAGCCTCGCGAAACGCCGCATCATCCGCCGCGATTACCACATCGCAAGCAAGAGCAAAATTCACACCGGCACCGGCACACACGCCGTTGACTGCAGCAACAAATGGCACAGGCGTCTCGCGGATCAATCGGATAACTCCATGCAAAGCCCCTAGCGGATCTTCAAGAAACGCCTCGATGCGCCCTTCCTTTTCCCACATCGACTTCATCTCGCGAAGATCGCCGCCCGAACAGAAAGCACGTCCATTACCCGTCAAAATCACAGCGCGAGCATCGTCCAATATCACCCGACGAAATGCTGCGTCGAGATCCATCGTTAACTGCATCGATAATGCATTCAGAGCGTCTGGCCGGTTCATCGTGACGGTTGCGACACCGTTGTTGAGTTCGTATGTAACAGTTTCAAGTTCCATATTTTTGTTGGCTGCAAAAAGGCACAAAAGACACAAAATCTCCTCCTTTGTGCCCTCTTGCGGCAATCAATTCTTACGCATGCCTAGCCCGCGAGCGGCTCGCTTCGTGACAGTCTTTACATAGCACCGAGCGGCCCACCTTTGGTTGGAACGGAACGGTGTCGTGACGTCCGCAATTGTCGCAGACGATCTCAAAACGCTTTGGCGCATCCTCGCGCAACGCGGCCTTCTTCGAACGGCACTTCGCACACCGCTGCGGCTGCATCATATTTCGTTGGTAAAAGATCTCCTGATCTTTTTCGCTAAAGATGAAAATATCTTTGCATTGAACACACGGGATTTCGATATCCGGCATTATTTTACCTCCATGTACTGGATTGTCGGTTGTTAGTCCTGATGTTAGCACAGCGGAAAAGGTTTGATTAATGGCGAACGCGTTTAGCTTTGCCAATAGCACCGTCGCGGTCTATATTTGTCATTCATATGGAAAAAACAACGACCAAATACCGCTGGGAAGACATGCCCCGCGAACGCGTTACCGACACGCTCGAACGCCGTTTGATCACCGCCGATCGCATGATGCTCGCCCACGTCTATCTCGAAAAAGGCTGCATCGTACCGCAGCACTCGCATGACAACGAGCAGCTCACATACATTCTCTCGGGCTCGCTGAAATTCTGGATCGGCGAGGAAATGCGGGAAGAAATTGTGAGTTCGGGCGAGGTACTCGTCATTCCATCAAACGTCCTACACAAGGCCGAGGCTCTTGAGGACACGCTCGACGTCGACATCTTCAGCCCGCCACGACAGGATTGGATCGATAAAACGGACGATTATCTAAGGCAAAAATAGCGTCTTCTCTTTGCGACTCTCCGTCTTTGCGGGAGAATTTTTGGATTTCCCGCAGAGCCGCAAAGACGCAGAGTGAGACGGAACAAAAAACATGGATCTTGGACTAGAGGGAAAAACGGCGTTGGTTTGTGCGGCGAGCCAGGGACTCGGATTCGCGACCGCTCGCGAGATCGCGAAAGAACGTGCGTCGCTCGTGATCTGTTCACGGCGGGAAGAAGCGATCAACGCGGCTGCCGAATCGATCCGCACGGAAACAGGTGCGGAGGTGCTTGCCATTGCGGCTGATGTTTCGATTGTGGCAGACATCGGGCGGTTGGCTGCCGCCGGTATCGATCGGTTTGGCAAGATCGACATTCTAGTCACCAACTCCGGCGGCCCACCGGCCGGGCCTTTCGATTCGCTAACGCGAGAATCGTGGGATGACGCGACCCGCATTTTGCTAACAAGCGTCATCGAGCTGACCAAACTCGTATTGCCCGGAATGAAGGAACGCCGTTGGGGCCGAATCCTCAACGTCACCTCTATCGCCTCAAAACAACCGGTCGACAATCTCATGCTCTCAAACAGCCTGCGAGCTGCCGTTACGGGCTTTGCCAAAACGCTCGCCAACGAGGTCGCTGCCGACGGCATTACCGTCAACAACATCCTGCCCGGCTTTACCCGCACCGAACGCCTCGATGAATTGATCGAATTCCTCGCTGAAAAAGAATCGCTGACGCCGGACGAAATCCGCGGCCGCTGGGAAGCCGAGATCCCAATGCGCCGCCTCGGCGAACCGCAGGAATTTGGGGCTCTTGCTGCATTTTTAGTTTCTGAGAGAGCGAGCTATATCACCGGAAGCTCGATCGCGGTGGATGGTGGTTGGATTAAATCCTTGTTCTAGGAGCCGCGGGTTCAACTTCCCACATAGCTTCCTTTCGCGAGAACCGTAACGTCTGGGATGTTCACCCTTGTTTTCAGCCGATATGGGCCTTTGGATATTCCGCCTGGTGGTAATCGTATGGTCACATAATAGCGAGAAGCGAGATCGGCCGGTAAGCGATCAAGAGCCGCTGATTTTCCTGATAGGACCTCGTCAGCCAGGAACGCTCGTCCCCCAGACAGTCTCAGAAGGTCCGTCAGATAATATCTGCCTAGTTCATACTCTTCCTTCGTCGACCCTCGAGCCGGCGGTAGTTTAATCCCGAAGACGGTCGGGAATTGTCCGGCGGAGGCAGCGGTAAGAACGGTATCGAGATAAATAGGAAAAACGGGTACATTCCCTTTCTCGGCAGCGATCAATGATGTTATATACGAAGCCTTCCGAGATGTGGTATCTACTCCGTCACTAATGAGGAATAGGGCGGTCGGCTCGGTTATTGAGGTGAAGCGCTTTTCAAACAATTCGGAGACCGTATCATAAGCTGACGTGCCGTTACCCATGGAAAGCCGATCGATTGCCTTCGCTATCCCCTTCCGATCGAGGGCTGGCTCTGTAGCGACCTTCATGTCCGCGTTAAAGCCGACGACCATGACTTTATCTGTCGCTCGAAGCCGATCAACTATTCGGGACGCCAAAGCTTTCACTGCCTTGATCTGTTCATTTGCTGACGGACTCATGTCCAGGACGAGCACGATAGTTAACGGAGCGTCCCTGGTTTCTACTGAAACGACTTCGACCTCTGTATCGTCGACAAACGCCTTGAAATCCGGCGCACGCAAACCAAGAACAAGCAGAGAGCTATTGTCATAAACCATAACCGGGATCGTCATGGTCTGAATGACGGGCTTGGTTAAAACGGGGCTGGTCGAACTCGACTGCCCACCAGCCACATATTTCTTTTCTTTTTCTGATTTTCCCTTAACCGGCGGAAAAACACGCGGAGTGTAAGCGGCAGATTCAGAGTAATTATTCGTAGGCTGGGCAGCCACATTACTGCAGAAAAGTAGAACTGCTGCGAAAAGAGTAAAAACAAAAAGTCGCTTCATATCTCTTTCCTTCAATTGCTCAATTTCCATCGCCAACAAATCGGCTAATGGGATTCAACTAGACTATGCCTTAGCCAGCTCACCGATATGAGCCCTGACAGTCGTACCAAGGGTCTCAAGATTATACCCGCCTTCCAGACACGACACAATCCGGCCGGAACATACATCGCCAGCCCATTCCTTGACGGTTTTCGTCATCGACACAAAATCCTTATCCTCAAGCTTCAACTGCCCGAGTGGATCCGTCGAATGGGCGTCGAATCCCGCCGAGATCATTATCAGATCGGGCTTGAAATTCTTTGAGATATCTTCGAGGGCCCCTTCGAACATTCGCGTCTGCTCAGCCGCAGCCGTATTTGCCTTGACGGGAATATTCAGCGTCGAGCCCAAGCCACGTCCAAAACCCGTTTCGCCGCGACTGCCCGAGCCCGGATACCAAGGATATTGGTGCATCGAGAAAAAATGGACGCTCGGATCGTCATAAAAAATTCCCTGCGTACCATTGCCGTGATGGACATCCCAATCGATGATGGCGACGCGGTCGATATCTTTGTAATTGTTTTGGGCGTATCTCGCCGCGACTGCGACGTTATTGAACAAACAAAACCCCATCGCATGCTCCGCCGTCGCGTGATGCCCCGGCGGCCTCACGACGACGAACGCATTATCCGCCGTGCCTTTCATCACGGCATCGACACCCGCGATAGCCCCGCCCGCCGCATAAAGCCCGGCCTCGAACGACTTCATCGAGATCGTCGTATCAGCATCGAGCCGATCCTGCCCATGAGCAAACGCACCCTCGACCCGCTTATAATGCTGCGGCGTATGAGCCGCCAGTAACAACCCCTTCGAAGCCTTGTCCGGCGTGATCTCGACAAGGCTCGACCAGAACTTTTCATCTTCTCTGAGCACATCCATCACCGCCGTATAACGCAACGGCGTCTCCGGATGCCCCGGCCCGGTGTCATGCTTTTCGTAGATCGGATGGTGGATAAGTGCGGTTTTCATTTAATCCGAGATTATCACAGTTGGAAGGGCGTCCATCGAAGCCAACCTGTAATTTAGAATGTATAATGTTGAATTGTCCTCAATTGTAAATCCCAAATTGGTGATTGTTAATTGGTTTTAGAGCGGTTCTTTTTCCTTGTTGATGAGCAATGAATGAAACGACGAAAATCCAGGCCATCGATTCGCACACGGGCGGCGAACCGACTCGAGTTGTTATTGGAGGCTTTCCCGATCTGGGTACGGGATCGATGGCTGAAAGGCTCGACGTTTTTCGGCGAGAACATGATGAATTGCGTTCGGCGGTCGTCTGCGAGCCGCGTGGACACGATGCGGTTGTTGGTGCGGTACTCTGCAAACCCGTAAACGCGGATTCTGCCGCCGGAGTTGTCTTTTTCAACAACGTCGGCTATTTGGGCATGTGCGGTCACGGCACGATCGGGCTGGTCAAGACACTCGAGTACATGGGCCGAATCGCCGCAGGTACGCATAAGCTAGAAACACCCGTCGGCACGGTCGAGGCGGAACTTGATGCCGATGGAATGGTGACAGTAACGAACGTTCCTAGCTATCGGCATGCGAAAGATGTCGTGGTTGATGTTCCCGGCGTTGGCAGTGTGACCGGTGATATCGCATACGGGGGCAACTGGTTTTTTCTCATCGGCGACCACTCGCTAACCATCGATCTTAAGAATCTTGAGCAACTGACAGACTTCTCCGTCGCAGTTCGGAACGCCTTGATCATCCAAAACATTACGGGAGCCGATGGAGCAGAGATCGATCACATCGAGCTTTTTTCACCAACTCCAACAGCCGACAGCCGCAATTTTGTTCTATGCCCTGGCCTCGAGTACGATCGTTCGCCGTGCGGCACCGGAACAAGTGCGAAACTCGCGTGTCTGTACGCTGACGGTAAACTAAAAGAAGGCGAAACGTGGCGTCAGGAAAGCGTTATCGGCAGTGTTTTCGAGGGACAAGTCAGGCTCGACGGCGACAAGCTTATTCCGATCATTCGAGGAACCGCTCACGTTACCGCAGAGTTGGAACTGATCCTCGACTCGAAAGATCCGTATCGATTCGGAATTTTATAGTTCAGAGCTTCAGCCTGTCCGCATCGCGGAAACACAAGCTAAAGCTTGCACTCGGAACTCTTTTCACAATGACCTTTGACGTTGCCATTGTCGGTGCGGGAATAGTCGGAGCAGCCTGTGCCGCTGCCCTAGCTCGCGAGGGTCTGAGCGTCATCGTCATCGACGCCGGCGGCATCGCGACCGGCACGACCGCCGCAGGGATGGGCCACATCGTTGTGATGGACGACAGCGAGGCTCAGTTTGCACTCACGCAATATTCGCAGCAGCTTTGGAAGAACCTCGCCGACGAAATGCCCGCAAGCTGCGAATTCGAACACTGCGGCACGATCTGGGTCGCCGCTGATGAAGAGGAAATGGACGAGGTGCGGCGTAAACACGAATTCTACAAATCGCACGGCATCGCTACGGAGATCCTTGATGAAAAAGCCCTTCGTGAAGCCGAGCCAAACCTTGCCGAAGGCTTGGCAGGCGGTCTTAGGGTTAGCGGCGACTCCGTAGTTTATCAGCTGACTGCGACAAGTTATTTGATAGATAAAGCCTTAGCAAAAGGTTCCGTGCTTAGGACCGGAACGCGGGTTGTAACCATCGCAGATGGCGAAGTGAAACTTGAGACTGGCGACACGATCGTGGCCGGCCACATAATAAACGCCGCCGGAGCTTTTGCCCCCGAACTATCGCCGCAGCTCAATATCAAGAAAAGAAAAGGCCATCTTGTGATAACTGAGCGATATCCACATTTTGTCTCGCACCAGCTCATCGAGCTTGGTTACCTAAAATCGGCGCACGGCAAAGACGCGGATTCCGTCGCCTTTAACCTTCAGCCGCGCAGCACAGGTCAGGTTTTGCTAGGCTCGTCTCGTCAATTCGGCTCAGAGACGAGTGAAATTGATAATTCGATAGTATCTAGAATGACGGCACGAGCGTTTGAATACATGCCAAAGCTGCGCGAGCTAGCCGCCGTGCGCATTTGGACAGGCTTCCGCCCGGCGACGCCAGACAATTTGCCGTACATCGGGAAGATCGCGGGCTTCGAAAATGTTTACGCCGCGGCCGGCCATGAAGGCCTTGGAATCACCACTTCGCTCGGCACGGCTGAGCTTTTGACGGACGAGATCTTAGGCCGAAAACCTGCGATCTCGCCTGAGCCATATCAACCCACGAGGACATTCACCGAACATTGATCACACTTTCGATAGACAATCAGCAAATCTCCGTAGCCAAGGGTTCGACGGTCGCCGTCGCGATCATGTCGTTGGGTGTCGACATATTTAGGTCGTCGCTCACAGGCGAACCGCGCGGCCCGCTGTGCGGGATGGGTATTTGCTTCGAATGTCGAGTTACGATTAACGGCGAAAGACATCAGACAAGTTGCACCCGATTGGCCCAAGATGGAATGGAGGTTGTTACAGGTGAATAGTGTGAGCAGCGACATTCTTGTTATCGGCGGCGGTGCGGCCGGAATGTCAGCAGCGTTGGCCGCGTCGTCGAATAAAGATCTTCGAGTAACCCTGGTTGACGACAACCCACGACTCGGCGGTCAGATCTGGCGGGCGGAACTTGGCAAGACAAAATCGTTTGAGGCGATGAGACTAATCGCCGCCGTCGAATCGGGCCAGATCGAGATCGTGAATAACGCCCAGGTGTTCGCCGCTCGCAACAGTTCCCTCTTGGCCCAAACGCCCGTTGGCTCGACTGATCTCGAATACCACAAGCTCATCATCGCAACCGGGGCACGCGAAAGATTCCTGCCATTTCCAGGCTGGACGCTGCCGAACGTGGTCGGTGCCGGCGGTTTACAGGCATTGGTCAAGGGCGGGCTAGACGTTGAGAAAAAACGGATCGTCGTCGCCGGGACCGGGCCATTACTACTTGCAGTTGCCGAATACTTGAAATCGAAAGGTGCCGAGATCGTCGCAATCGTTGAGCAAACTTCGGCGGCAAATCTGAAGCGATTTGCGTTCGGCCTGTGGCGTACGCCATCGAAGGTAGCCCAAGGCATTACGTTGCGAGCAAAACTTCTCGGCGTACCATACCTAACGGATTGCTGGATTACAGAATGTGGAAGCCCGCGCGTGAGCAAGGGCGAAACATCCAGCTTGAGTGAATCGCCCTCGCTTAAGCGCGGGATTCCGCAACTATCCGCCACGTTAACGCGAAACGGTAAGACTTGGTCTATCGACTGCGATTACCTCGCCTGCGGCTTCCACCTCGTTCCGAACACAGAGCTTGCCTCGCTCCTCGGATGCAGCATTGAAAACAGCTTTGTCGCCGTCGATGAATTTCAACGGACTTCGTGCGAGAATATCTATTGCGCGGGTGAACCGACCGGAATCGGTGGAGTTGAAGCTTCGTTGGTCGAAGGCAAGATCGCGGGTTTCGCGGCGGCTGGAAATGAGGGAGAAGCACGACTACATTTTGCCGAACGCGAAAAGACGAGAAAATTCGCCGAGCGATTAAACAGAGCATTCGAACTGCGGGACGATTTGAAATGTCTAGCCGACGACTCGACAATCGTTTGCCGGTGCGAAGATGTTACCTACGCTGCCGTGAAAGATTTCAGTTCACCCCGCGAGGCAAAATTGCAAACCCGTTGCGGCATGGGAGCGTGTCAGGGCCGCATTTGCGGGGCAGCGACCGAGTTTTTGTTTGGCTGGGAGGCTGATACGCCGAGGCCGCCGATGTTTCCTGTGAGGATGGAAAATCTATGACGATGAACTGGACGGGCGTCATGCCCGCGATAACGACTTGTTTTGATGAGAGCCTGAATATCGATCACGAGTTTACGGCGAAGCACGTAGACTGGCTAGTAGATAACGGTTGTACCGGGATCGTGACCAACGGCTCGCTTGGCGAGGGCGGCACGTTCTCGCTCGAAGAGAAGATCGCTCTCTGGAAGACAGTTGTCGGAGCCGTCGGCGATCGCGTTCCGGTAGTCGCAGCTATCGCTTCGATGACGACCGCAGATGCCTGTGCCCAAGCCGTCGAGGCCGCATCCGCCGGATGCAGCGGTCTTATGGTCCTGCCGCCTTACGTCTACAAAGGCGATTGGCGTGAGATGAAATATCACATTAGCGAGATCGTCCGCGCAACTTCCCTTTCGTGCATGCTCTACAACAATCCCGTAGCCTACGGTACCGATTTCCTCCCCGAGCAGGTCGCCGAACTCGCCGCCGAGCTGCCAAATCTCAACGCCGTTAAAGAATCGAGCACCGACGTTCGCCGAGTGACCTCGATAAAAGCGTTGTGCGGCGATGATCTGACGATCTTCGTCGGTGTGGACGATTGCATCGTTGAGGGCGTCAATGCCGGAGCCGCAGGCTGGATCGAAAAAAGTCAGGCTGCGTAATTTTTTATGGAATTCAAACAGCTTGTTTTTATTCGATTTAACTTTCTCAAATTCGGCC
>JANNWQ010000408.1:0-9290 GCA_031408595.1 Acidobacteriota bacterium
ACTTCGACGATCGGTCGCTGGATAAGGTTTGGATCCGCGACCATCGCTTTGATGACCTCGGCGTCTGGCGTGTCGTCGCTCAATCCCGCCGATGCAGCACCGCGAGTCGCCTCGATCGGCCTCATGCCTACTTTTGCGATCAGGGCCGTCAGGCTCTGTTCGGTAAACGGTTCTTTGAAGTAATTGACCTTGTCGAAGTCTATGCCGTTTTCACGAAACAGCGTCGCAATATTGCGGCAAGTTCCTCAGGTCGGCTTTTCGTAAATGGTTATCTTATGCATATCTACGCGAGAGCTATTTCCGGTGTACGAACAATGACATGAGCAATCAGGTCTTCTCCCGTCATATCATCTGTTTTTTGAACAAAACTTTTCAACGGCATAGCTTTCGGTAGCGGCTCACCGTTCTCAATCATTCCCTCTATATGAAACTCCAGCGCACTGCGCATTGAATCGATAGTTTCATCGAGCGTTTGGCCTGTTGCAATGCAGCCGGGTACATCGGGAGAAAATGCTGAGTAATTGCGAGTCCCTTTTTCGATCACAACCAGATATCTATTGCTCATAAGATTATTTTAGTCCCGCTTGCGTCAAAATACTACGCTCGGTTTTCGGATGAACCTCATCGGACGGATGGCCGGCAATGGTAACGGTACCTCGTTTCACGCTGTGACGATACTGTCGATGACTTCCGCGAGTTCGATCCAGTGTCCAGCCATCTTTTTCGATCAGCTTGATCAGGTCTCGGAGCTTCATTACGAAATTCCCATACGACGATACACATCCGATAGAGTCTCGGCGGCGATCGCCCTTGCTTTTTCGGCACCCTTTTTTAGCAGGGCCGCGAGTGTTTCATCATCAAATTCTTTTACACGTTCCTGAAATGGCCGGAGGAATTCTATAGTCGCTTCGGCGAGTTCGCCTTTGAACTGGCCGTAGCCTTTGCCCTTGAAATTTGCGACGCACTCTTCAGCGGTTTTGCCGGTCAAGAGTTGAAAGATCGTCAGCAAATTTGTGATCGCGGGCCGCGTTTCGTCGAACGTGATATCCGTGCCGCTGTCGGTGACGGCGCGTTTTATTTTCTTGGTGATCGTGTCCGCGTCGTCCAGCAAAAAGATCGAGCCGTTAAGGTTTTCGTCCGATTTCGACATCTTTTTCGCCGGGTCTTGCAGCGATTTGATGCTCGCTCCCGCTTTTGGAATGTACGGCTCTGGGACTTTGAAAGCGACGCCGTAATCGCGGTTGAAACGCTCGGCGAGGTCGCGGCTGAGTTCCAAATGCTGTTTCTGATCCTGGCCGACAGGAACGAGATCGGTTTGGTACAGCAGGATGTCGGATGCCATTAGAACCGGATAGGTGAACAGGCCGACGCCCGCTCGTTGGCGATGGCTGCCTGACGGATCGAGACCTTCCATTTCCCGTCGAGCCTTAATCACGTCGCTACTTTGTCCGCCGTCGGCAGACGGTTCCAGAGCGGCAACATTTTTGCGAGCTTTATCTACAACCTTGTCCTTAAACTGCGTCATCCGCTCAAGTTCGCCCATGCGGGCGATGCAGGACAGTATCCACGTCAATTCCGCGTGCTCGGCCACATCCGATTGAATAAAAATCGCCGCCTTTTCGGGATCGACTCCGGCGGCCAAATAAATTCGTGCTAAATCCAAAGTTGCCTTACGAAGCGTCGCCGGGTCTTGCGGCAGAGTGATCGCGTGGAGATTTACGATGCAGTAAAACGACTCGTACTCGTCCTGCAGCGCCACCCAATTCTTGAGTGCACCGAGGTAATTGCCGATATGAAGTTGTCCCGTCGGCTGAGCGCCGCTGAAAATGCGTTTCTTCATAAACTAGAACCAGCGAGTATAGAGCAGATAATCGACAAAGATGTAGAACGGGTACATTACGATCCCGATCACGCCCATATAGACGAGCAACATTAGGATCAGAAATCCATATTGCTCGAGCAAGTCGAACAACCGCTGAAAACTCGCTGGCAAAAAAGTCTGCAACACCTTGCTACCGTCAAGCGGTGGGAAAGGAAGCAGATTGAACACGGCGAGCGAGACGTTCAGAAAGATGAGGTAGTTGAGGAAGATGACCACAACTTTAACGATGCCTTCGCGTGCATTCGCCGCGTTAACTACTTCGGTCTCGATAAGTGTTTTGAAGATCGCAAAGCCGGCCGTCGCTAAGATCAAGTTCGCCAAAATGCCGGCGATCGAGACCATTACGTTCGCCTGTTTGTACTTGTTCCAGTTGCGCGGATTTACAGGCGTTGGTTTACCCCAGCCGATCAACGGTACCCGTGCTCCGGTCGTAAATGTGAGAACAAAACTTGCGATCGGTATCAACAACGTGCCGATCGGGTCGGTGTGGGCGACCGGATTTATCGTGACGCGACCAAGCATATAGGCCGTGTCGTCGCCGTATTTCATTGACATCCATGCGTGGCCTGCCTCGTGACACGAAATTGCGAGCAGTAAAACCACAATGTAGGGAATGAGATTGCTGAGTAAATTTACAAGGTCAAAACTTTCCATAAAAATGCCGCCAGCCTTTCAAATTCCTACGAAAAAAAGAGGATTTTTGTTGTCTCTATCGATAAATTGTGACATTCTTTTATTTCAAAAGAAAATCAGTTGCTCAGAAATCATCGATGTTCAACCGATGACGGAATAGAACTTTATGGCAAAGCATTTCGTGTGCATCTCAAGCGAATTCAAGGGGAATGAGTTTCTGGAGGAAGCTCAAAATGCCGGTTGGGAAGTGACCTTAGTCACTAGAAAAAAACTGCTCGACAGCCCGTGGGCCTGGACTGCCATCAATGATGCGAAGACGGTCGAGGACGACGCTCAGCCGGGCGATTATGTGCGGGCCGTGACGAATATCGCCGGTTCAAAGCCGATCGACCGCGTTGTCGGCCTGGACGAATTTGACGTGATCACGGCCGCATTGACTCGCGAACATCTGCAATTGCCGGGAATGACGAGTTCGTATCTGAGGCGTTTTCGCGACAAGCTGACGATGCGAAATCTGGCGGCGAAGGCGGGAATTCCTTGTCCCGAGTTTACTGGAGCTTTTAATGCCGAGCAAATCACTCAATTTCTAAATGACGTCCCGGCACCCTGGGTCGTGAAGCCGCGGCACGAAGTCTCCGCCTTTGGAATACGCAAATGTGAAACGGCGGACGACGTTTGGAATGTGCTCAACGACCTTGATACCCGCCACAACTGGCGCGATCATCCGTCGCAGTTTTTGATCGAACGCTTTATCGAGGGCAGCGTTTATCACGTCGATTCGGTTGTCGAGAAGGGCAAGGTTTTGGCGT
This sequence comes from Acidobacteriota bacterium, assembly GCA_031408595.1. GTDB lineage: Bacteria > Acidobacteriota > Blastocatellia > Pyrinomonadales > Pyrinomonadaceae > OLB17. The sequence continues at coordinate 3,325 of JANNWQ010000408.1, forward strand.
GCGGGGTTTCGCAATACGGTACGACGCCATTTAAGGTGTCGCATTACGGCGGAGTGTTTACGTCGTCGACGATGTCGTATCGTTCGAACGAAAGGAAGCAGCTTGAGACGTTGAACCGTGCCTTACTAATGGCCTTCGAATACGAACGCGGCGTCTCGCATGCTGAATTTTTGCAAAGTGCCGAGACCGGCGAATTCTACCTGCTCGAAGTCGCCTGCCGCGTCGGCGGAGCCTATATCGCCAATGTCCTCGAACATGCCTGCAACTTCAACCTCTGGCGCGAATGGGCAAAACTCGAGACCGCCAGCGACGAAAATCCGTACCAATTGCCCAAGATCCGAAAAGATTTCGCCGGCATCACGCTCGCTCTTGCAAATGTCGACGAGCCCGACACGTCTCACTACACCGACGAAGAGATCGTGTATAAGATAAAAAAGCCGAAACATGTTGGCATGATCTTTCAGTCTTCAAAACAAAAACGCATTGATGAGCTGATCACCACTTACACCGAGCGAATAACGACTGATTTTCTGGCGATGGCACCTGTTAAAGAGCGGTATGACGATTAGCCGATCGATCATTCTGGCGCTGATCTCGGGCTTCGTACTTTCAGCCTTCGTTGTCGCGACCTGCCTGATAAGATTTGGCCTGTCGATATGGCTAGCGGTTCATAACTCAATAGTTGTTGCGACCTTTGTGGTTTGCGCCTGCGTTGGCTATAGATCTGCGGGGCTCGGCGTGGGTAGGTCTGCAGTAAATATTGGAGTTTATTATTTGGTACTGATGGCGATGTACATCGGTACATATATATTGCTGACGACAGCCTTCGTCGACCGACTCGCTTGGATACCTTTTTGGGAGCGGGATTTTTCCTATCATGGTTTTGTCTCTGTGCGGGAATACATGGACCATAAGACGAACTTTCTGGACCTGCTCATTCTGCATGTGATCTCGTGCGGCATTTGCTCATTACTGTATTTTTCTGCCGGCTTTATCGGATTCGGTGCGGGGAAGTTCATCCTCGGGCACCGTCACGCCTAGACCGATGCCTGTCGGGCCTGTATCATGAAAACTTTTATGACGTCGCCAGAAGCCAGCTACACAGGTCTGCCCTCAATACTCGAACACGATCTCAACCAATACTTTCCGGAGCTTTTGAAGTTCGAATCGACCGCCGAGATGGAGGAGTCGGAACTTTGGTCGCGGATCGGTGATGAGGCTGAGCGGATATTGAACGCGGTCGTTGTTGAGAGTGCAGGCTTTAGCCTGTCCCCGCCGGAAGAACAGGCTGAAGCCTGCACTCTGAACGTGGTTGCATGGAATCTTGAACGCGGAATCCGTTTCGACGGCATTCTCGACGCGTTCAAAAATCACTTCGACCTCAAGGACAAAGACCTCTATCTTCTCACCGAACTTGATTACGGCATGGCTCGAAGCGGTAACCGTTTTGTCGCTCAGGAATTAGCGAACGAACTCGGGCTGAACTATGCGTTTGCTCCTGTCTATATTCCCCTGCAGAAGGGAAGCGGGGTCGAATCAGATATGGAGGGCGAAAATACTTCGTCGATCCATGGGCTGGGAATGTTGTCGCGGTGTCCGATGTCAAATGTGCACGCCGTGCCGCTGCCGAATGGCAAGGACAAGATGTGGGGCAAGGAGAAACGGCTCGGTTGGCTACGCGCTTTGTTTGCTGACATCGAGCATCCAGCGGGGGCTTTTCGGGCGGTGACGGTGCATCTGGACGCACATTGCTCGCGGACTCATCGTGTGATGCAGATGAAGATCATCCTCGATCATCTCGACACGCTTCTGCCGCTGCCGACTCTTATCGGCGGCGATTGGAACACGACCGGATTTAACTCACAAAGCTCGACGCGGGCGATCATGGGTTATTGGCGACGCGTAATGATGGGGCCGAAGAATGTGGCTCTCAATCATCTGCCGCATCCTGAAAGGTTTTTCGAAAAGAGATTGTTTGCTCAGCTTGAGACACGTGGCTATAGATTTCGCGAACTCAACAACATCGGCGTTGGCACGCTGCATTATGACGTCGGCAGTATCGAAAAGAATACAAACCTGCGAGATTGGGTGCCGGAATGGTGTTTTCCGTTTATCTTTTGGGCTGCCGGACGGGTTGGCGGGATCGTCCATACGAGGCTAGATTGGTTCACGGCGAAAGGAATGGAGGTCGCGGCAGATACAGAGCCCAGAACGATCGGAAACCTTATTGACGCCGAAGGTCTCCCGCTCTCTGATCATGACGCGATCGCCGTGGAACTCGCTATTAATGGGTTGGCGCAAAAAGACCAAAGAGACGCAAAATCGGGGGGTTGATCTTGTGACTCTTGGGCCTTTTTGCGGCAGGTCCGGTTTTTATGGTCTAATTCTCCTATGGAAGTAGCTTTTTGTCAGACACATAGTTTCAATACAGATACCTTTGAATACGACGCCGTCAGCTCCGAGAACGGTAACGCGACGATCATTAAATTCAAGGTCGACGAAAAACTCAGCAGCCCGGGTGACGTGGTGGTGGTTGTAAACACAGAGGGCGACATCTCGTTTCATGGCCTGATCGGCAAGATCGAAGATGGCTATGCATTTGCCGCCGACCCGAAAGGCTCGCTCCTGCCCGCAACAGTGGTCTAGTGTTTTTCGTGCTCGGCGTGTACGGCGCTCGGCAGGACCGTCATCATTCCCATAAAGATCGCGCCGAACGACATAAACCCAAAGACGACAGCGACAACCGGTGTAAATAGGCCAGCCAGATAGAGGGCAAGGACGGCAATTATTCCCAAAGCCCACATTTCAAGATAAAGTTTCACGCTCATTTAGTTAACTCCAGATAGTTTGCTCGTGCGGGTTAAATCTATTTTGTCCGCAACTATATATTTGGCTTTTTCGCTATTTGCGACAATAATCTGTTTGCATCATTTTTCTGATGCAGATCGCCAATGCGTATTTCTGAGATCAAGAAGATCGTTGATGGGACTGCAGATCCAGCCTATGTGCTGGATCCGCAGGGAATGATCTGCGCCTGGAATGCGGCAGCAGCAGGGCTTTTCGCAATGGATGCGTCTGATGCGCTCGGTCGTCCGTGCAGCGATGTTGTGCGGGGAACCGACGAATGCGGGATGCCTTGCAATGAAAACTGCTCGATCCTACATTGTGTGAGAAATCACGAACCGGTTCGAAGCTACGACATACAAGTCACAGCTGGGGAACGCCAGATATGGTGCAATGCCTCCGTCATCATCCTGAAGAGTGACACCTCCGACGGAACGTTTACGCTGCACGTTTTGCGGCCCGCCGACGTGCAGAAGCGGCTGGAATTGACGATGCGTGAATTTGTCGCTTCGTCGGCGAGGGTTGCGGTTTCGGATCTTAAGAATGGACTTGCGGCAGGTTCCTCACCTACGGCGAATGTTGATCTTACAAAACGGGAAACGGAAATTCTCCGCCTGATCGCTGCTGGGGTAACTACCGCAGGTATTAGCGAAAAGCTGTTCATTGGTCAGACAACGGCGAGGAATCACATTCAAAAGATACTGAAGAAACTTTCGGCCCATACACGTCTCGAAGCCGTCAGACGAGCCGAGCGTGCCGGTCTGATCTAAGGCGTTTTTTACTTGTCGAGCACTTGATTGAAAACACGGTTTTGTCTGATAATTTCTTCAATCGGGGATGTAGCTCAGTTGGCAGAGCGCTGCGTTCGCAATGCAGAGGCCAGGAGTTCGACTCTCCTCATCTCCACCAGTCAGAACCACCTGCGGTAGCGGGTGGTTTTTTATCGCCCTGAACGATTCAAATTGATGTTCAACCACCCGCTATCGCAGGTGGTTCTGACTAGGGCAACTTGGTTGTAATTCTCCCAACCGGATAAACGCCGATCTTCTGATTCAAATAGTAGGGCGAGCGTTCGTAGAAGAAGCGGAGCCTTCCCTGTGGGCTGCGGGCGAAGGCAGGCTCGAGGAGGTGTTTGTCAAATTCTTCTTGTAGTTTCGGGTCTTTCGCGAGCATTTCGCGGGCGAGCTTTTCGAGGACGTAGCCCGAACCGCCTTCTTTTTGTTCGAAGATCGAGTTGAAATAGCCCCAATACAAAAGCGAATCCGGGCCGTTTGGCTCAAGTAGATGGATCGCGACGTTTGCGGCTTCCTGATCCAAAGCGACGAGGGCCGAGCCGGCGATGTAGGTGCGTGTTTCTTTTACCGGCGTCTGTTTTGCGGTGAGCGTAATGCGGTTCTCAAATGAGTTGGTTGCCCATTTTGGCTCACTCAATTGATAGCTTTCGATCTCGATGGTCTGAGTTTTCGTGAGCCGCGTGAATTTCACGCCGTGCGTCGTCAGCAAATCGATCGCATCTTTGTACTGCGGCGGTATCACATAGTAGAGCGGCGGGGCGACGGAGACCGATACCTTAGCATCATCGAAACGCGGGATCGTAATGTTCATCGGAACGTCCGTATAGATAATACGGTTGCCACCGGAAAGCGTACTGGGCTCGGTCTTGTATTCCAGGCCCTTGAATGCGAGAGGCGTCGACTTTTCGCGATCGATGGATAAGTTCAGCGGGAATTGCCGCTTATCGTCGTATGTTTTTCCTCGCTCGACTGTCTGTGTATCTGCGGTAAGGTTCGCGACAAATAGGCTCGCCTTGGTATTGCCAGCCTCTTCGACAAATTTCCATAGGACGTCGTAAGTGCCGCGAACACGTGACTCATAGGATTTATAAACGTTGGTCTCGATCAGTAATCCCGGGCGATTTTTGATTGCAGTGTAACCGGTTGCAAATCGCGGAGTCGCAATGAATGTCGCGATGCCGCCCGTTACCTCGCGCCCTGCGAATTCGACATAGTGCGTCAACAGATTGCCCTCTTTCTCGACCTTCGGCACGACGACACCGTCAAAATGCTCGTCCATCCACAGCTTGATCGCAGGGTGAACTTCCTGAAAATGTGCATATTCGTACGTGACGTTGTATTGGAAATCAGCCCCATCTGTGACATGGCAATCTATAAAAAGGTCGGGTTTCCATTCGTTCCAGAGCTTGAGCCACGCCCGCGTTTCCGGTGCATCGGCTTTCATGTAATCGCGGTTGAGATTTAGGTTGTTCGAGTTTGCACGAAAACCCATTTCGTCAGGGCCGTTTTGATTGATGCGATTGTAGGCTGACCAATTTTCGTGGCCATCGACACTGTAGATCGGGATGAAGATGATGATGGCATCCTTGAGCAGATTGATGCGCGTTTTTGTGATAGCGATATCACGTAACAACGCAAACCCAGCATCTTTACCATCGATCTCGCCCGCGTGGATTCCTGCCTGAATAAAAACGATCGCCCGTCCGGTCTTCTTGGCCCATTTTGCCGAAAATGCCCCATCGCGAGCGGCGATCAGCAGCGGGATGTCACGCCCTTCGCCACTTTTGCCGATTGATTGATATGAGATCAGATCAGATGCCTTGTCTAGCTCTTTGGCGTATTTGATCGCTTCATCGTAGCGCGACGTTTTGGCGTAGTTGGTCTTTTCAGCAGTCGTCTGCCATTCCGGCGGGATGTTAGCGGATTCGCTTTGAGATAAGCCGAATGTAGACGCAATGAGCAGTAGGAAAAGCGATGGCATGGATTGATTGAACATGATGTCGATTATCATCTCGATCTTTGGCAAGAGCAAATATAGCTAGATTGATGGCGAGACAGCGGAAACTAAAGTTCGATCGAATAGACGAAATTGACGAAATCGTTCTTACCGTCATTAAAACCCGTCTTGCCGATATTCTTCATCCCGATCTTTTCGTAAAATCTCTGGGCCCGGACATTCTTCTCCCAGACTCCTAGCCACAGAGTGTCGTATTCTTTCCCAAGAGCAGAGTCTAAACATCTGGTAATCAATGCTTTACCGACATTCCGTCCCTTAATCCTTTCCAGCACATAGATCCGCTGCAGCTCGATCGCATGCGCATCGCCTAG
>JANNWQ010000409.1:0-6517 GCA_031408595.1 Acidobacteriota bacterium
GTCTCGGCCGGAATGTGTGTGAGATCCAGATAGACCTGATTCTCGCCCCCGACCCCGTGGCCTTCGAGGCAGACCTGGAATATCTCTCGTGTGGCGATATCTCGTGGAACAAGATTGCCATAGGCCGGATATCTTTCTTCGAGGAAATACCAACGCTCGCCGTCCGGAATATCTTTTGGCTTTCTCGCGTCCATCGGATCACGCGGAACCCAAACGCGGCCGCCTTCGCCACGAGCCGACTCGGACATGAGTCTTAACTTGTCTTCACCGGGAATCGACGTCGGGTGAACCTGAATAAACTCGCCGTTAGCATATCGCGCACCTTGCTGATAACACGCCGCGACCGCACTGCCTGTACAAGTCTGTGAATTAGTCGATTTGCCAAAGACCATTCCCGGCCCGCCGGTTGCCATGATGACAGCATCGGCCGCGAATGACTTTAGCTCAAGCGTTTGCAGATTCATCGCGACAAGGCCGCGACAGACCTGATGATCATCGAGCACGAGCGAAAGCATCTCCCAGCCTTCGTATTTCGTTACTTTCTTCTCTACTTCCCAACGTCGAACTTGTTCGTCCAGAGCGTAAAGAAGCTGCTGACCCGTCGATGCTCCGGCAAACGCAGTGCGATGATGAAGCGTGCCGCCAAATCGACGAAAATCCATTAAGCCCTCTTTCGTTCGAGAAAAAGGTACGCCCATTCGATCGAAAAGATAGATGATCTCGGGAGCCATATCGGTCATTCGTTTGACCGGTGGCTGATTGGCGAGAAAGTCGCCGCCATAGACGGTGTCGTCGAGGTGCTTCGCCGGCGAATCGCCCTCGCCCTTGGTATTTACCGCCCCATTGATACCGCCCTGTGCACACACCGAATGCGAACGCTTAACCGGCACGACTGAGATCAGATCAACCTCGTGCCCGGCCTCCGCGATCTTCATCGCTGCCGCAAGGCCCGCAAGTCCACCGCCGACGATCGCAATTTTTAGAAAGCTTGCCATATAACTAGAACTTCACCGGACCATTGCCCACCGTCTTTTTTGACTCTTCACAAAGAGCCTTCGGTAGCAGCCCGCATGGGCGAACAAATGCAAAGGCCGCATTAACGCCGACAGCCGACAACAAAAGCGCCAAACTCAAGCAACCGTACAACGTCATCTTCTGTGCCTTCTCACCGATCACGATTCCCCAATCGACAGCGAACAGAAAGAATCCGTAAGCGAGATGCCAAGCTGTAGCGAGAACGCCAAGGATGTAGATCACGATAACCCATGTGATCTGAAAATCCCCGGCAACTATCGAGAAAGCCTGGTCGGCATAACCCGCGACAGGCTTAAGAGTCAGTCCCGGCATGAGTCCAAACCGAAGGTGCAGCAAATGAAAAAGAATAAAAAAGAAGAGGAAAATACCGGTCGCGCGCTGGAAAATGTAAAACCAGTTTCGGCCGTACGAATAGTTCAGAACATTTGGCTTGGCCTCAGCCGAGATCAAGATGCCATAGACGGAGTGAAAAAGCAGCGGCAAGAATATGCCGAATATCTCGATGAGCAGAAGATATGGAATGTCGTGTATCTCTTTGACCGCCTTATCAAAGCTGGCCGCGCCGTTCATCGCCTTTGAGTTCGTGAACATGTGGACAAAAAAGAACATCCCCAGAGGCACGATACCCGTGATCTGATGCAGCTTGCGCAGTAAGAAAGTTTTGGAGAAGTTTATCGCCATCCTATCGAGCTATCCGAAATATAACGAAAATTGCCGTTTCTTGCATTCTACTAGCGAACGATGCTCATGGGCAACATTTATCGCGAGCTTTTATAATACGGTCAATCTCAGATAAGATAAAATGAATAATGTAGTAGCAATTAAATAGCTACGCTAATTAAATAAGATGCATATTGAAACGCTAAAAGTCTTTTGCGATCTCGTTGACCTCGAGAGCTTTTCGCTTGCGGCCGAAAGAAATTTCATAACGCAATCCGCTGTCAGCCAGCAGATCCGTACGCTCGAAGAAAAATTCAAACGCCGCCTGCTCGAACGCATTCGCGGACGACGCGAGGTAAAGCTGACGCCCGCGGGCGAGGTATTTTACCGCGAATCAAAACTCGTTCTCGATGCATACGAACACTTGAACGAAAGCCTTCGCGGAGTCGTCGGCAAGATCGGGGGAACGGTCAAGGTCGCGACTGTCTATAGCGTCGGGCTGCACGAATTACCAGCCAAGGTTCGCGAATTCATGACCAAGTTCCCTGCTGCCAAGATCGATCTTGAATATTCACGGACGACACGCGTCGTTCGCGATGTACTCAACGGCACGGTCGAACTCGGCGTCCTCGCCTTTCCCGAACCGCGGCGCGGACTGACGATCACGCCGATGCCGGACAATCTTCTTGTTCTCATCGCACCGCCGGATCACAAATTTGCCGGAAGGAAGAAAGTAAAAGTGACGGAATTAAACGGCGAGGAATTTGTCCATTTCGAACGCGACGTTCCGACGCGAAAGGCAATGGATAAGATTTTCAAGGCCAATAATGTTGAGGTGAAAAAGGTTGCGGAGTTCGATAATATCGAGACGATCAAGCGTGCCGTCGAGGTCGGTTTCGGTCTCGCGATCGTTCCCGAACCCGCAGTTATCGAGGCCCGAAATGCTGGAACTATCGCCGTGATCGAACTCGCAGAAAAATACTGGATCAGATCGGTCGGCGTCATTTATCGCAGCGACAGAGCCTTGTCGCTTGCCGCGAAAAAGTTTGTCGATCTGCTCAGCCAGGGAAAACCGTAAAGGGCCTTTTAATTGATCGGTGGACTGACCGATCCCGCCGCCGCGACATAAGTCATCGGCGTGGTCGGGGCGAGGTCGTTCAAGGCATACTTCAACTTAGTAGCGAGTCCCTCGGCTTCCATGTAGTCGCGGCCTAGCAGACGACGAAAACGTTTGCTGCGATCTTCGCCATTCAATTCCTTTAGCATTCCACCCAAAAATGCCGTCACGATCTCGGGCGAAAACTGCTTTCCAGCGTTATGTTTTAGATCTTCGACGACATCATTGGCCGGACGGCGTGCTTTGTACGGCCGGTCCGTCGTCATCGCGTCGAACGAATCGGCGAGATTTACGATCTTGGCGATGTAAGGAATTTCACGGTCATAAAGTCCATCGGGGTAACCGCGCCCGTCGAGACGTTCGTGATGATACTTCGCCGCAAGAGGCACGTCCGTATACGGATGATGGATCGGCTGCAAGATCTCATAGCCGACGGCCGGATGCTTGTTCAGCTCGGCGGATTCCTTGGCATTGATGCGGTACGGAGCGTTGATGATCTTTCGCTCGACTGTGAGTTTGCCAACGTCGTGGAGATAACCGGCAACTGCGGCTCCCTCCGTCTCTTCGGCTCCCCAACCTAGTTCGGCGGCGATTATCTCAGAGAATTTACCGACGCGCACTGAGTGGCCCTCGGTGTACTTGTCTTTGCAGTCGATCGCAGCGGCAAATGCCTTTACCGTGTCATGATAGGTCGATCGCATCTCGTCAAAAAGGCGTCGATTCTCCTCAGAATGTCGCTCGATCTCCGCCATCAAATTGCGCTGCGCGATCGCCACACCGATGTGCTGGCCCATCGCGCAGATGATCTCCTTGTCGTACGAGGTGTAAATTTCACCAGTCGCCTTCTCACCGAGAAAGATCGCACCAACGATCTCATCACGCACCACCAGAGGCACAAACAGCTCGAGCCGACGCTGGTCAAAGCTCACATTGTGAACCTGAAAGAACGGCAAAACCTGAGCTTCACCGATCTCGATCGGAGCCATCCCGTTCGAGAGAAACTGCCGCTCGTCCTCACCCGTTAGCAGCAAACTCAGCGGAAAATCCTCGCCTAGGCCGCGAACCGCGAGCATATTCAGCTCATGCCCAAACCGCGAATACCTCGCCACCGCACCACGCCTGATACCAAGAGCACCGGAAAGCAAATGCAGTGATGTGCGGATCGTTTCCTGAAAATTATTGCGATTCGTAATCTCCTGGCCAAGCTCGGCAAGTGCTCCGAAAGCGTGAATTAACTTGTGCTGATGTTCCATAGTCAGTGAATAGCGGATCGTAAATTCGTAAAACTAAACAATCGTCACATGCTTGGTTAGCCCGAGCATATCAAAGAGTTCGACCGTGTTTTCATTGACGTCGGAGAAAGCTACTTTAGCTCCGCTTTTTTCAGCGATGTCGATGACGCCAAGCAGAATAGAGATTCCGATACTGTTGACCAGTTCTGTATTTGAAAAATTGACCACCAGATCTGTGCAGCCAGACTCGATTCGGCGGCGGCATTCGTACTCGATCTGTTCGCCGGTCAATTTGTTGAGATAGTCGCCTGCGTAAATGACCGATGGTTCGGTGCTTAACTGCGCCGAGACTGCGGTTGCGGTATCAGTGATCACTTAAATATCCGTCCTTGTTTAGTTTAGCTTACGCGCACGAAGAAACTACTTGAATAGTATGTTTAACATAAAAGCGATTAATAACAAAATCTTTTTTTATCGCGACGATTAATATACGTGCGGAACACGCCCAAATTCGGCAAGCAAAGGCTTCATACGCTCAATCACCGCTTCGTGAGAAACGCCGTTCGTAGCGATAATGCCATTATGATTCTGCACATCAGCGCGGTCGTAGCGGTATTCCTGACCAAACAGATCCGTGAATCGCCCACCCGCTTCCTCAAGGATCACCTGCGGACCACATGTATCCCAAAGCTTGGTTCGCGGGCTCGGATGAATATAGATATCGCATTCCTGCTCCGCGATCAGACCAACCTTTAGCCCGACAGAACCTCGCCGAACGATCTCAGCAAAGCCAAATTCCGCTATGATACGCGACATTCGCGGACTGGCGTGATTGCGTGACATTGCGAGTTTGAGTTTGTTGAGAGCGGAGATATCTGAGGTACACAGCCTCACCGGACTACTGTTTTCGCCGATGACAACGAATGCACCGCCACCTCGGACGGCAAACGTCAACACATCATAAAACGGGAGAAGCACGACGCCCAGCACCGGCACCGCGCCATCCGCCAACCCGATCTGCACTGCAAAATCGCCGTCGTGATTCACAAATCCCGATGTCCCGTCGATCGGATCGACGATCCAATTTCGTTGCTTGGTAAGACGTGTCGCAGGGTCGTCTTCCTCTTCCTCCGAAAGCACGCCGTCGTCCCGAAAGGCGGCCGAGAGAACGTCAACAATGATGCGACTTGATTCGCGGTCGGCGACTGTGACAGGCTCGCTGTATTGATCGATCCCGATCTTATGCTCGGTCTCAAAGCCGTCTTCGTAATGTCTAAGTATGGTTTTGGAGGCCAGTCGGGCGGCGGAGATGGCGGTTTCGAGCTCGTGTTGAAGCATTAATTACAATCTAACACGCCACTCGGGCCGATGCTAAATTCAGGATCTCTCGACTCCCTCAGTAATTCCACATCGGGGACAAGTTAGAAAGCGGCGGGTTTTGTCGGTCCATTTTGCCAGAGCGATGCTGGCAAGTCTTGGGTTCTTACTTTCTGCCTCACCCTCCCGAAATACGCGGGAGTGAGTCGCCGACGTGACGGTCTCAGTCTTGAGATCGCGTTCGCATGGCTGGCATATCCAACCAAAACCTGCGTTGTAAAAATCGTTGAGTTCTGTCTCGGTTTCCAAAGTTAGCAAATCAGTTACGGCCGTGCTCCATGTTCCACCCTGGAACGCTGGAAGAGGTGGAAAACATGGAACATGGTAAAAAAATAGTGGCTACTGATTAATGCCGACGGCCTCGACGAACTTCGGCAATGCAACGGCTTGATTGAGATACACGCCAAATTCCGTGCCTGATTTGACCTCGGCCTCCGGGCCTTTCATGAACATCTCACCGAGCAGTCCGGCTCCGGCACCGGCAATAGCCCCGATCGCAGTTGCCTTGCCGCCGCCGACTATTGCTCCGAGAATAGCACCACCAGCCGCACCGCCGCCGATAAAGATGATCTTGCGATTCTTCATTTTATCGCCGCTGACGCCGCCTTCGTTGTCGCTGCTGCTTTTGCCTGCGTCGAGATCCGTGAGCGAACCGTTAATGGTTTTGGTCTTTCCGTTCGGCAATCTGACCGAGATAAAACTCGCATCGATCTCGCCGGGTTTGCCGCCCTTGGCTGCCATCTTTACCGAATTCACGCGGCCCGTGAGTGTGCTACCGGTCGGGATGACCACAACGCCGTTATTCGAATAGACTGGCTCGGTGACCGTCACGGTAAACGTGTTACCGATCATGGCCGTCTTCGAGCTAATCGTCTGATTCATACGTGTACGAACGATCGTTCCGGTCTCCACTGTGTAAACCGGTATCGCCGGTTTAACCACTACCGGTCTCTTAACGACGGGTTTTTTCTTGATGACCGGCTTCTGAGCAGATACCGCACCGACGCCCAGTATCAACAATGTTCCCAAAAATCCCACAATGCTCTTCGAATTAATGATTCCTTTCATGACCTAATCTCCTCTCCAACAAATAGCA
>JANNWQ010000410.1:0-9491 GCA_031408595.1 Acidobacteriota bacterium
CCCCGGTGTCGAGAACCGCATGAACCTCATCTACAACGGCGGTGTGGTCGAGCAGCGAATTTCTTTGAATCGCTTTGTCGAGCTGACCTCGACAGCGGCGGCAAAGATGTTCGGGCTGTTCCCCAAGAAGGGAACGATCGCCGTCGGTTCCGACGCGGACATCGTTATCTTCAATCCCGACACTGAACACACCTTCGGCGTCGATGCCGAGCACATGAATGTCGATTACTCGTCCTACGAAGGCTGGAAGGTAAAAGGTAAGGTCGAGACCGTCCTCTCACGTGGCCGCGTCGTCATCCAAAACGGCGAACACACCGGAAAACAAGGTGACGGACAATTCATAAAACGGGGCGAGTGCGTAAAGATATGAAACGGATTATTCTGATTTTCTTTTTCGTGTTAGCAGGGAGTGTGGGCCTTTTTGCGCAACAGGGTTCGACGCAGGATAGGGCGTTGGAAGCCGAGATACGTCGGCTCGATCTCGAGGCTGCAAAAGCGATCCTCAATAAAGATGAGGCATTGATAGCTAGATTTTTTACCAAGGATTCGGTAACAAACAACCCCCGAAACGGCCTTACCCTTGGCAGCCAGGGCGTCATCGACGCCGCAAGGGCCAATGTGATCCATTACCACTCTTTTGACCGTGTGATCGAATCGGTACAGATCCGTGGCGGCGTCGCCATCGTGATGGGAAATGAAAAGGTCGTTATGAAGGCTCCCGATGGCAAGCCGGGCGAGATAGTAAAGCGACGCTACACCAACATATGGATGAAGAAAGGCCGGCTATGGCAAATAGTCGCCAGACATGCGAATGTCATATGTTCATAACAATAGCGTAGGACGATATATTGGGTAGTTTATCAAACGCGGAACCTGTGTTAGGTTGTAAAATTAAGCGGATCTGCGAACAACATGGGCGAAATAATAGAGATCGGCTCGTCTATCGGGCATTACCGTATCGTTTCTAAGATCGGTGCGGGCGGAATGGGCGAGGTTTATAAGGCACATGATGCAAGGCTTGACCGTGAGGTAGCCATCAAAGTCTTGCCGCCGGAATTGTCGAGCGACGAGGATCGTCTGCGGCGTTTTGAGCAGGAAGCAAAGGCAACGTCTGCGCTCAATCACCCAAACATTCTCACCGTTTACGACATCGGTGAACATGACGGCTCGCCATTTATCGTTGCCGAACTACTCGAGGGCGAAGAGCTTCGTCAGCGTCTTGACGAAGGTTCGATCCCGCTCAGAAAGGTAACTGATTTCGCACAGCAGATCGTCAGCGGGCTCTCGGCGGCGCACGAGAAAGGTATCGTTCACCGCGACCTGAAACCTGAAAACCTTTTCATCACGAAAGATGACCGCGTTAAAATTCTCGACTTTGGATTGGCTAAATTGTCAGAACATGGAGCGCCGGCATCCGGGTCAGAGGATCACACGCGGAAAGCCCTCACAAACCCCGGCGTTGTCATGGGCACACGGTCGGCTATATGTCGCCGGAGCAGGTCCGCGGAGTTGCCGTCGATCATCGTTCGGACATTTTTTCCTTTGGTTTGATCCTTTACGAAATGATCACCGGCCGGCGGGCGTTTCAGGAGGAATCGATGGCTGAGACGATGTCGGCGATCGTCAAAGAAGAGCCGCCGGAGATGACGGATTCGAAACCGAACATCAGCCCGTCGCTCGAGCGGATCGTCCGGCGATGTCTGGAAAAGAAACCAGACAGGCGTTTTCAATCGACGGCGGACCTTGGGTTTGCTTTGGAGTCTCTATCTGCTCCGACGAGTTCGTCGGGCGCTAATTTAACAAAAGCGGTCAGTGCGATCAGGTCAGAAACCGATAGGTCGCCTTGGCCCGTTCGTGCTTTGGCGGCCGCAGCATTGCTGTTGCTGATCGGTTCCATGGTTGTCACCACGATGTATATTCGGCGGCCGGTACCGGATGAGCGGCTGGTGAGTTTTGTTATACCTCCCCCTGAATCCGGCACCAATACCGGCACCCCGATCATTTCACCCGATGGCCGCACGATCGCATTTAATATGACGGTCGACGGCAAGTCGCATCTCTTCATTCGTGAGCTTGGGTCGTTGACCGAGCAACGTCTTAACGGGACGGATGACGCTGGCGGAGCGTTTTGGTCCCCAGACAGCCGAACAATTGCATTTTTTGCGAATGAGAAGCTAAAAAAAGTTGACATCGGCGGCGGTCCGGCGCAAGTGATCTGCAATGCTCCAAAAGGGGCCTCCGGAGCATGGAGCCGCGACGGTGTGATCCTATTTGGTGGGACGGACAGGGGCATTCGTCGTGTATCTGCGGCTGGCGGTGAGGTTTCGGAACTGCTTCCGCTTGATGAGTCCCGAAAGGAAACGCGACACCTTTGGCCCCGTTTCCTACCGGACGGGCGTCACTTTTTTTATAAGAGCCACAATACCACTCCTGATCCGCCGGAGATCTTTGTCGCGTCGGTCGATGGGAAAGAGCGAAAGTTTCTGTTCAGGAGTATTTCTGATGTTCACTACGTTGCGCCGGGATATTTGCTATTTACGCGCGACACGACCTTAATGGCACAGCGGTTCGATGACTCAAAGCTTGAGATCACGGGCGATCCAATTGCCGTCCTCGAGAACGTGGGATTCAATTCGTCGGTTGGCCGCTCGATATTCTCAGTTTCCGAAAACGGGACATTGGTATATAAGCCAGGGGGCGGGGTGGAACGACAGCTCACGTGGTTTGACCGGGAGGGCAAAGAGATCTCGAAGGTTGGCCCGCCGGGGAACTATCAGGACGTAGTCCTTTCACCCGATGGTAAAAAAGCTTCTGCGACGCGGAACGTTGACGAAAATGCGGATATTTGGGTGATCGACCTGGAACGCGGGGTGCCGACGCGATTTACATTCAGCGCAGTCGTGGAAGACGACCCGGCATGGTCATTCGACGGCCGCTACCTCATCTATACCTCGACCGGGGATAGCGGCGTACGAAGGATCTACCGAAAGATCGCGAGCGGTGCGGGAAACGAGGAGTTAATAAGCGACGCCGTTAATGTCGTCAACAATGGGATCGACTGGTCGCCCGACGGCAAAAATATTCTATATGCGAGCCCGGGTCGAACGGGCGACGACATCTGGATATTACCGCTCATCAGCGATGCAAAGCCGTATCCTCTACTGCAGTCCGAGTTTATTGAGGAGATGGCGCATTTTTCGCCGGACGGGCGTTTCTTTGCCTATGTGTCAAACGAGAGCGGCCGGGAGGAAGTTTACGTGCAGAACTTCCCGCCCGCCGGTGGGAAATGGCAGGTTTCGACGGGCGGCGGTGCTCAGCCGCACTGGCGACGCGACGGTAGGGAACTCTATTATATTGCCCCCGACAGAAAACTGATGGCGGTAAGCGTAAAGCCCGGCGAAACGTTTGAAAATGGAGCGGCGACCCCTTTGTTTCAAACCGAGGTTACCGGCTTTACTAACGCTAATCGATACGACGTTGCGGCTGACGGCCAGCGGTTCCTGGTCAACCAACCTGCTCAGTCCGGCAAGGAGTCGCCGTTCATCGTGACCCTGAACTGGACCTCGACGCTGAAGAAATAGCGTATTCACGAACTATGAAATGCCCTAAATGCCAAGAAGAAATTGACGGTGGAGGTTCTTCCTGCTCCGCGTGCGGATTTTCGTTTGACTCAGCGACGCAGATGTTCGAGCCGTCGGGCGAAGCGCGTAGTAACCTGGGCGAAGCACCGTCGATCCACTCGACAGAATCTACAGATGGCGGAAGCTTTCGTCCCGGTGAGATCCTTGCTGAGCGTTACCGCATGGTTAGCCTCCTAGGCCGGGGCGGGATGGGCGAGGTTTATCGGGCGGATGACCTGAAGCTGGGCCAGCCGGTCGCTCTTAAATTTCTTCCCGAACATCTTACTAGCGACGGTGCGGCACTCGCCCGTTTTCATCGCGAAGTCCGCGTTGCCCGTCAGGTGAGCCATCGAAACGTCTGCCGCGTTTACGACATCGGCGAGGTCGACGGGCGGCATTTCCTGTCGATGGAGTTTATCAAGGGCGAAGAGCTTTCCTCGCTCCTGCACCGCATCGGCCGCCTGCCAAATGACAAAGCGATCCAACTCGCACGGCAGATCTGCGCGGGGCTCGCGGCGGCGCATGAGACCGGCATTCTTCATCGCGATCTGAAACCGGCGAACGTGATGATCGACGAGAACGGCAACGCCCGCATCACCGATTTTGGCCTGGCCGGACTGGCAGAGGAGTTCAAGGCCGACGAGATCGGTGCCGGCACGCCGGCCTATATGTCGCCGGAGCAGATTGAGGGCGGCGAGCTGACCATCAAGAGCGACATCTACTCGCTGGGGCTGGTGCTCTATGAGCTATTCACCGGCAAGCAGGCGTTCATGGCGGCGACGGTCGGCGAGCTGATCAATTTACGCCGCAGTAACACGTCGCCGACCACGCCGACATCTATTGTCAAGGGCTTTGATCCGGTGATCGAAAAGGTCATCGACCGCTGTATTCAAAAAGACCCGTCTCAGCGGCCTTCGTCGGCGTTGCAAGTTGCTGCGGCATTGCCGGGCGGCGACCCGATCGCCGCAGCACTAGCTGCCGGCGAAACGCCTTCGCCGGAAATGGTCGCCGCCGCGCCGAAAGAGGGTGCTTTGCGTCCGCCAGTAGCGATGGCGATGCTGGCAGCGTTCTTTGTGATGCTAGCAGCATTCGTTTTGGTTGGGGGTCGAAAGCAATTGTACAACTTCGTGCCGATGGAGAAATCGCCCGAGATTCTGAGAGAGACGGCCCGCGACATCGCCCGACGGGCGGGCTATGACGAGCCGCTGGATAGTGCCGATTTTTTCAATGTCAGAAATGACATGCTGGACTATATCGAGCGAAACGACCGGTCAGCGGACCGATGGGAAAAGATGAAGGCGACGAGGCCATCGGCGATCACAATGCGGTATCGCCAGAGCCCGCGATATCTCCAGACCAACGACGGCCGGGTGTACGCAGAGGCACCGCCTTTTGTGGTGTCCGGTATGGTCGATATCAATATCGGCATGACCGGACAAATAACTTTTTTCCGAGCCGTACCGCCGCAGATCGACGATCGGCCCGCTACGGTACCGGCCGAGATCGACTGGTCGATCTTCTTTGCGGCCGCGGGATTGGATCAGGCGAAGTTTCGTCCAGCGGAGTCCAAGTGGACTCCTAGAACCCCATACGACCTTCGTATCACATGGGAGGGAGCTTATCCGGAGGCTCCGGAGATGCCGATCCGCGTCGAGGCGGCGGCTTACCGCGGCAAAGTGGTATCCTTCGAGATCAATCACTCGTGGGAACAGCCCAACCGCGAGGTTGCCATTCCAATGCAGACAGGGCAGAAAGTGTTCTTGGGCCTTCTCATCGCGCTCCTTTCACTGGCCGGGATCGCCGGAGTGCTGCTGACGGTCAAGAACATTCGGCTCGGCCGCGGCGACCGCCGTGGAGCTTTCAGACTGGCACATTTTGTCTTCTGGGCGGGTATGGTCAAGTCGGTTTTGTTTCCAACCACTCATCACGTCCCGACGGCCTTTGAGTTTCTGATACTACTTGAGACTATTGCCTGGGCGCTGCTTGCTGCTGCCTTTTTCTGGGTCGTCTACATGGCGCTTGAGCCGTTTGTTCGCCGGCGTTGGCCCCAGCGTATCATTTCATGGACCCGACTTTTGGCAGGAGACTTTCGCGATCCGATGGTTGGCCGCGACCTTTTGATCGGATCTCTCTTCGGCGTTGGTGTGATGCTCTGGAATTTTCTGCGGTATCAGATCCCGGTATGGTTGGGCAATCCGCCCGGCATTCCATCCGGTCTGGAAGACGTCTGGCTCGGTGCGGGTTCCTTCCTCCCTGCCCTTGGAACCCAAGTTATCGTCTCGCTGTGGATCGCACTCGTCTTACTTTTCGTCATCCTCATGTTGTCGCTCTTCCTACGCCGCGACCGGCTTGCCTTTGTTATTGGCTGGGTTGTCCTGTCCCCGGTTGTATTTTTCGCCACCGGCGGGTCATCGGTCGTCGATTTGATCTTCGTTGTAGTAGGAGTAGCCATCTTCTTTTTCGTCCCGCTCTGGCGCTACGGCTTGTTAGCCGCGGTGGCGTTCGGGTTCTTCGCACGACTGAGCATTTTCCCCATCACCACGAATTTCACCGCGTGGTACGCCACCGGTTTTGTCATGTACCTGGCCCTGCTGGTGGCCCTGACGGTTTACGGTTTCTACACCTCCCTCGCCGGCCAAAAACCATTCGGCGGGAAGTTTTTGGAGGAGTGAGGAACTAAATAGTATGAACGAAAAGAATCCTGATTCTACAATCTGGCTGTCGCCGCTCGTTCTCGATCGCGGGTTTGGCGTGCAGTTTCGCGACGACCATGTTCATGTCGAACTCGGCAAGGATTTCAAGCCGGAATCGGGGAACCGGCAAGAGCTCTGGAATGTGATCGGCGACGCTTGTGCGAGGCATAATACCCGCCGAGTGCTGGTCGAGGGCTTTCTGCCATCGGGTGAGCGTGAGACCTCGGATGTGATCGATGCCGGGAAAAAGACCGCAACAGTTCCCCATCTTTGGCTGGCATTTGCCATTCCCGATTTTCAACCTACCGCCCAAACCGAACTTTACGAAGTTATCGCGGCGTCACAGGGCGTTCGGGTGAAATTCTTTACCCATAGAGAGCGAGCTCTGAATTGGTTGAGGCAGAATACTCCGCAATAATATGAATATTCGTCTCGCGGACCGCGAGCTTACAACTAAGTTTGGTGTTTTTACGGAAATCCTATATTACGACGGACAGGCCGAGTCCATCGCCCTTGTAATGGGAGATGTTCGTGGCGAAGACGACGTTCTTTGCCGCGTTCATTCTGCATGTATCGGCGGGCATGTTTTCAATAGCGTCGAATGTGAATGTGCCGACGAAATGGCAGCGGCTCAAGTCGCGATTCAGCAAGCAGGAAAAGGCGTGATCGTCTATCTTGATCAGGAAGGCAAGGGAAACGGACACCTTGCGCTGATGAAGAGTATTCCGTTCAAGAAAGCGGGGCACAGCCAAGGCGAGGCTTACGAAATGGCTGGTTTCGAGGCCGATGCACGGAGTTTTCGGCCCGCAGCTGAAATATTGGCTGATCTTGGTGTTGGTTCTGTGGTTCTGTTGACCAACAATCCGGAAAAGGCTGCCGATCTGCGGCGATATTCTATTTCGGTCTCTAACACAAAGGAGCTATCACTTTGATCTATTCTGATAAAGCATTGTCGCAAAAACTCGAACGAACCGAGGCCCGGACGAATGCCGACTTTGTCGAAACACGGGCTCGACTCGATCCTGCTTGCGGTCCGGCGTGGATCGAGGTTGGCGGCGCGTATGCAATGTTCGACGGGGTCGAGTCGCCGCTGACGCAAACATTTGGGCTTGGCATTTTTGAGGAAACGACTCCGGAGCATCTCGATGAGATAGAAGCTTTTTTCCGCAAACGCGAGGCTCCGATCTTTCACGAGGTCAGCCCAATGGCCGACCCGTCATTGATGGCGTTGCTCAGCGATCGAGGCTACCGGCCCATCGAACTGACAAGCGTGATGTATCGTGAGCTCGATGTCCCTATCAAAAAACGAGACCGGATCGACGGCCTTACAACACGCGTCATTGACGAAAGCGAAGTTGAGCTCTGGGCACGAACGTCTGCTGACGCCTGGACGGCTGAGAATAAGGAGCTTGGCGAATTTATGTTCAACTTTGGTTCGGTCAGTGCCTCGTGTCGCGGATCCTATCCCTACATTGCCGAACTTCACGGCCAGCCGATCGCGACCGGGATGTTGTTCATCTATGACGACGTCGCGATGTTAGCCGGAGCGAGCACGATCGTCGGCGGACGAAACCAAGGTGCTCAAACTGCTCTCCTCGAAGACCGTCTCCAACTCGCGGCCTCCAAAGGCTGCAGCCTCGCAATAATGGGTGCCGCTCCGGGCAGCCAGTCACAAAAGAACGCCCAGAAAAATGGCTTCCACATCGCATATACACGCACGAAATGGCTGTTGATAGGTTAGAATAAGGTGCCTTAATCCGTACACAATCTATCACAATTGCCCTGCGCGTAGAGGCGATACCTATGATCGAAACCCTCCAGCATGATGACGGCCGCGTTGAGTTGCAGCCGTATGTTTTGAACGAGATCGAGGGATCTTCGCTTTATAACGAGGATCTTGCTCCTGTTCCGATCCTGAAGCGTACCTGGACGACGTACAATTACGCCGCATTGTGGATCTCGATGGCGCATTGCATACCGACTTATATGATGGCCTCGGGGCTGATCTCGGCAGGGATGAACTGGTGGCAGGCGTTATTTACGATCCTGCTTGGGAACACGATCGTGCTCGCACCGATATTGCTCAATTCGCATCCAGGGACGAAGTACGGAATTCCGTTTCCGGTTTTTGCACGTGCGGCGTATGGAACGGTTGGTTCGAATCTTCCTGCATTGATGCGTGCGATCGTGGCGTGTGGCTGGTTCGGCATACAAGCCTGGATCGGCGGACAGGCTTTGCAGACGTTTTTTGCAGCTTTCATTCCGGGCTGGGCGACCTTGCTGGGCGGTCCCGTAGGTGGTCACACGCCGACGGAGTGGCTTTCGTTCGCAATTTTCTGGGCCATGAATATCGCCATTATCTACAAGGGAATGGACCTGTTGCGGATCGTAGAGAATTGGGCGGCTCCGTATGTGTTGATAATGACGGGATTACTGCTCGCGTGGATATTGTACCAAGCGGGCGGAGTTGGTTTTCTGCTCAATGAGCCCGGTAAGTTCCGGACGTTTGGCGAGTTTTGGCCGGTGTTTATTCCGAGTTTGACGGCGATGATCGGCTTTTGGGCAACGCTTAGCTTGAACATGCCTGACTTTACACGGTTTGGTAAAAGCCAGCGGGAACAGGTGATCGGGCAGGTTGTTGCGTTGCCGACGACGATGACGTTGTTTGCGGCGATGGGCATTCTAATAACCTCTGCCGCCTTGATCGTGTTCCCGAACATGAATCCTGCCGATGCATGGGATCCGGTCAAACTCGTCGGCCAGTTCTCTCAGCCGGTGGTGGTCGCGATATCCATGTTTACGGTCGTCGTCGCAACGCTGTCGGTGAATATCGCGGCTAACGTGGTCTCGCCCGCAAACGATTTCGCCAACGCCTTTCCAAAGCTCATCTCATTTCGCACGGGCGGCCTGATTACAGGAATCATCGGCATTCTAATGATGCCGTGGAAGTTGCTTGCCGATCCGAGCGGCTATATCTTTGGCTGGCTCGTAGGCTATTCAGGGGGGTTGGGCTCGATAGCCGGTGTGCTGATCGCGGATTATTGGCTTGTGCGAAAAACGGGCCTGAATCTCGGCGATCTGTATCGCACCAAGGGTGAATATTCCGGCTGGAACTGGCGAGCGGTGTTTGCGACGCTATTAGGTTGCTTTTTCGCATGGATAGGGCTGATAATTCCAA
>JANNWQ010000411.1:0-3038 GCA_031408595.1 Acidobacteriota bacterium
GGCCGCCCTGATTGGCAGACATAGAGCAGGCACACACTGTGGGGTTGTAAGTGAGGTTCGGCGTGACCGAGCCTGAGTAAGATGTGGAGGCGATCAAATAATATTGTCCGGGCTGCAGGATGGTTTGCGTTGTCCAGACTGCAAATGGAACCGGCACGTCTTGTGTACCGTTTTGCGAACGATAATTGACTCTATACCCATTGAGATCGACTGGGGCGGAGCTATTGTTGTGGATCTCGACGAACTCGTCGTTGGGCACTGCCGTCGTTCCCGGTTGAAATTGGCTAATGACCAGATTCGGCGACGGCTGAGGAACGTCGGCTGTTTCGGTCTGAGCCAAAGCGATCGGATCAAAAAAATAGAACGCCGCGGCGATCGATAGAGAGATCAAAAACAGGTATTTCTTCATTAAAACTAAAGCCTCGGCCGCGGCGGCCACACAAAGCATAAACTATATTTCTAACACACTTTGATGCCCTTTCACACCGTTACACGCCAGAAAAAAGCGTTAACAAACCGCGAGAATAGCGATCAAACGCGTTTATCGGCGGTAGCGGCGGATAGCTACATTATCGGCGTTATGTGGCATTAGCGGCGGATAGTTGTATCGCTCGCCGCAAAGCCGTGCTAGCGTGAGAGATGGCAAGGCTTGGTCCGCCATGCCGGGAGAGAAGTTCATCGCATTTCGATAGCCTTCGCAGGCGAAGATCTGGATATTTGAAAATCTAACGGTTCTTCCTCGTCCCCTTTGTGTCTTCACTCTGTGCCTTTGTGATTAATGCCTTTAAACCTTTATCACAAAGGCACAAAGTGAGGACACAAAGAACACAAAAGCTACACGCCGAACTGCTTCAAATGGTGGTCGATGTGTTTATAGCCGAGGACGCCCCACTCGTTTCTTTTCATCGGGCCGAATTTTGGGTGAGCGGCCCATGGATGATTGTCGGGGAGATGCATCATTCGATTTAGGGCATCGGTCATATTGCGCAGATTGTCGTCGAATTCGCCGGGCTTAGTGCCCTCACGCATCTGGTCGAGTCCGGCTGCGGTCGGCACTTCCTTTGGCATTTTAATGACGTTGAGGACGAGAAATTTGATCAGCGTGCGATCAATAAAGCTGCTCTGGTCAGGTAGCGGACGGTCGCCCATTGACATCAGAAAACCATCGGTGACGTGGCACATCATCTGGTTGACGTTCATCTTGCCCCATTTTGCCTGGGACGTGGGCGACAGGGACGCGATCCTGTTTTTGATGGTCTCGACGATTGTATGGTGAAAAAGTGTGCTCATTATTCTCGCTCTGTAAGTTCCGTAAGTTTTGCCATATTCTTCGTAAGCAAATTCCGGGCGGATTCATTAAGTGCGAGAGATAGTGCTTTTTCAAACGACATCGCGGCCTCTCTGGGACGTGCGAGATCGGAGAGGAATCGGGCCTTGGTCGCGTAGAAAAGAAAGTAGCTGTCTAGCCGGCCGCTTTGTTCGATTTTTTCGAGTTCGGCGAAAGCCTGGGACGTGCCATCGAGACGACTCAGAGCGATAACTCTGTTTAGTTCGACGACCGGCGAATAGTTGCGGGATTGGAGAATGTCGTAACACTCGACGATCCGCCGCCAATCGGTCGACGCGAGATCCTGGGACGTCGCGTGGAGTGACGCGATCTCGGCTTGGAGATGATAATCGCTCACTTCGTCGCCGGACGCGGATGCGAGCAGGTGCTCAAATCCCCGACCGATCATTTCGCGATCCCAACTGCTACGGTCTTGGTCGCCAAGCACGAGCATCTCGCCATCGCTGCCGACACGAGCAGGGAATCGGGCGGCGTGGAAATAGAAAAGTGCCGCGAGTGCGTCCGCCTTTGGAATGCGGGTCACTTTCTGGGACGTTAGCAGGCCGACCAAACGGATCGCCTCGAAACACAGATCACGCCGCACGACCTCGTCTCCGGTGGTTGGTGCGTAGCCCTCGTTGAACATCAGATACAGAACTTTCAGCACCGGAGACAGACGTTTGGTGAGTTCGTCGCCAACAGGAATTTCGAGCGACACATCGCCGTCGCGAAGTTTCGATTTGGCACGGGTGAGGAGTTTGGCGACAGATTCCTGGGACGCGAGAAAGCTACGGGCGATCTCGCCGCCGCTAAATCCGCCGACGATCTTTAGCGTCAGGGCGACCTGGCTGTCGGGCGGTATCGACGGATGGCAGCAGGCGAAGATCATCCGTAGCTGATCGTCAACGACCTCGCCTTCGAATTGCGCATTCTGGGACGCGTCGATGGCGACATCAAATTCGTCGTCGAAATTCTGGGACGTGCTCTCCCGACGCAGCCGGTCGATGGTTCGATTCTTAGCGACCTGCGTCAGCCACGCCGTTGGATTTTCCGGGACGCCGGTAAACGGCCAACGCTTCATCGCCGCGATCATCGCGTCCTGAATCCCGTCCTCGATCAGATCAATGTGCCGAACGCCGAACGTCCGGCTCAAAACGGCGGCCATCTTTCCCGAGTGATGGCGGAAAAGATGGCCGATCAGAGAGTTTAATTCTGGGACGTGGTCGTTCATTAACCCGTTGGCTCAACCTCGCGAAGTTCGATGCGGCCGCCAAATTTCAGATGCGGACACTCGCTAGCAGTCGCAACGGCATCGTCATACGAGTCGGCCGATATCGTAAAGTATCCGCCGATCACCTCCGCCGCCTCGGCATACGGCCCGTCGGTCACACGCAATCCGTCGTCCGCGTGAACCAGATGCCGCCCGCCTTCGTCCTTGAGTTTCTCGGCACTGACAAATTTGCCTTCGTCTTCGACCTTATGCCGCCAGGCGACATATTCCCCGATCACGGCCTGCATCTCCTCAGCCGAAAGCTGTGAATAATCCATCGGCTGCTCATGCAGCAACAACATATAGTTTGGCATAAAATCTCCTCTCTTTACTTTGGGTTCTTTGTGTCTTCCCTTGGTGAACCTTGTGATTAGGATTTAAAACCGGTTATCACAAAGAACACAAAGTGAGGACACAGAGAGCACAAAGGGGAATTATTTT
>JANNWQ010000412.1:0-4273 GCA_031408595.1 Acidobacteriota bacterium
GCCAGACGTTGTGGCCGTCGTTGACTTTATCAGCAGCGATAAAAAATGTGCCGTCAGTCTTGACTACCTCGCGCGGTATCGGCGTAGCCTGCCGTAAAATCTCCGTGCCGACCCATCCCAAAATTGCAAACGACAATATAAAAACCGAACCAAATATGATCCAAAGTCTTTTCATCTCAACACCCTCCTGCGACAGCTAGCTAACTGTCCATAAATTTCGACACGAGAATATGTAGCTCCGGGTCGGCTATGACCTCGTGCTCTATCCCCGCCTCAAGCGTTATCAGCGTTCCCGCCCGCAGATCTTGCGAATCTTCGAGGTCCGCTCCTGCCCTAAAGATACCGGTCCCCGATACGCAATAGACCGTTATCGGAACCGCCGCGTGATGACGCGACAAGAGGGCGTTGTTTCGCAGCCGAACCTCGACTATCCGGCGAAATGCTCCGTTGTACAATTGATTGACGGCCTTATCATTGACCTGATCACCATTAGTGTCAAGCCCCAGTTCGCCTAATAATTCAATGTGTTTCATATATCATTTCCTTAACTTACGGCTAGACCTTAACGCCACGACGTTCGCAAAAAAATGATTACAGTCATAAAGCGAAATAATCCACAAAACCAGTGCACAATGGGAGCGCACGTTTTACTCGAATCAGATCCCCGCTTGTTTAGACTTCTAATTTTAGAAGGATATGTTTAATTGAAGAGCGTGTATGTGCGTTCGCACACAATAATTTTCTGAGCGGACGGTTTGGATTCTTTTAATTGTCTCAGCGGATAGCTTTTCTCATACAAACGCTAGTCCCGACATCGGCATATTGGCCGTAATTTAGGATTTCGGTGTAGCCTGACCGCTTGTAGAGTGCGATCGCCTCGGGTTGTTTGAAACCCGTTTCGAGGACGCAGGCCATAAATCCTTGCTCACCTGCCCAGCTTTCGAGTTCTGTGAGAATATTCGCGGCGATCCGCTGGCCTCGACTCTCCGGCTTGACGAACATTCGCTTGATCTCGGCCTCGGTGTCGGAAAATATTTTGAACGCTCCGCAACCAACTGGTTCGTCATCGACGTAAGCGACGACAGCTCCGATGATTCCAGCGAGTTTGTTGAATTGAGCGAAAAAGTAGTGATCCTCGCCGTCGCGTAACTTCAACTCCTCATCAAGCAAAGCCACGAGTGACAGGAGATTGGCATTATCAGCATCCGCACGGAGCAACGTAACCATCGGTTTACTCGATTATTTTCGGGATCGCGAGATCGGTGCCGATCTTCTTGTTTAATTTCTCAATAAAATACGCAGACAATAACGGCGATTCTTTCTCGACATTTTGATGCACAAAGAAATCCAGTTCTTCCAAACCTTGCTTCTTCCAATCTGCGATCCGCTCGACCCATTCGTCGAGCCTTGCACGGTCAGATTCTGGATCGTTGGCACCGACCCAACGAATAAACGCCCGCGGCGTTGTCAGCCGCATATGCATCAAATCGCGGCGTCCGGCGGTGTCGACGAGAATATTTGTGATGCCGTTCGATTCGAGCAGATGATATAGCTGGGCGGAGATCTCGGGGTCGCCGTACCACTCTTCCTTTCTGAATTCCATCGCGAGCGGCAGGTCGTACGTCCAGTTTTCCACGAACCGTTGAACCCGATCAAAGTCCTTCGCCCCAAAATTGTTGTGCATCTGCAGAAAAAGTCCGCCAAGCTTCTCCTGTAGAAACACGACATTCTCCATGAACTCCTCGACCTTCTCCTCAACATCCTTGAGCCGCGAAAAGTGTGTGATGCTCTGCGTAAACTTCGGAAAGTACCTGAATCCATCCGGAACGCCTTCCCGCCAAGCCGTGTATTGCTTCTCCCAATAGCGTTTATAAAACGTCGCGTTCAGCTCGACACAATTGAACTGAGAAGCATAATACGCGAGCTCGTCCTTGACCCCTTTAGGATAAAATCCCTTAAGATCTTTGCTATTCCACTTCGCACAACCGACATAGACCTTCAGATCCTTCGCTTTCGATCTGGCCAGCACACGTTTCGTATCTACGTGGTCAACCGGTATCGTAAAATCGATCTCCTCAGGGTTTGGTACTTGTCCGAATTTCATAAGCTTAACTTGCGCTGAACAAAGAATCGATCTTCATTCTAGCTCCGTCTCAATCTGTGAATATAACCTCGCGAGCTCATCGTCGGAAATCGTTTCGCGTTCCGATTTGTCGAAAATGGGTGTACGCGTTTCCCCTCCAAATAGACAAACGTTATCACTCTAGCTCCGCCGCTCTTACCTCTGCCTTTGCTCCTTATTGCTAAACGAATTTTTCTCAGTCCTCCGCCCAAGGATATTCCGAGCAGTGCATCGGATTTTAATTGCGCGATCAGTGTTCTAAGGTCTCCAGGCAGTGACGGATACCTTCGAGAAAGTTGCTTAGCAGGTCTCTGGAATGTTTTTTCGACAATTACCTTATTTGGCATTCATCAGTTCGGCGATAAATTCATCGGCGTCCTGGCCTTGTGGTGTGCGGCCATCCTTGATATCAGTTTTGATCCTTATCAGGGTTTCGCGGAGTTCGCTCAAGGTTCTTTCCTTGTTCGCACGTTTTCTGAGGCGAACCAGTTCCCTCTGTATTTTCTCCCATTCCTTTGCGGGAATGACTACTGCATCAATGCCTTGATCCTTAATGTGCCGAACGTTTTGCATGTTAGTTGCCCCATCCAAATAAGCGAAATCTGCTAGAATTCTAACATAAGTATGCAGTTTTCATTTGAGTCAGAACTGGCATCTAAAAGTTATTATGAAGTTGATAAAGCCATTCTTTGCGGTGTTGGTTCTTGGTATTTTTAGCATTTGCATATCTGCACAGAGCAGTGAGTATCCTAATGAATTGGCAGGTTATCAATTCTTTGGGAGTGGAAAACTCAAAGACTTACAATTGTTGGTTTCATCAAAGGATGACGTGAAGCGTATTTTTGGAGAGAAGTGTGAAAAGCAATGTGATTATGAAACCGACTGGTCAATAAGTTTTGAGTATTTTGAAGACATATGGATCAAAGAAAGCCGTAACGCCAAGGGCGATAAGCTGACATCTTCGCTTGATTTAAAATATTTGGGGAAACTTCGCGTCATCGGGATCAGACCAAAAAAACAAATATCATTCTTAAGTATTTCCTTTCCGGACGTATTCAAAAAACTCATAATTACCTCAACGACGGATGGCCGTTCGGGAAATAGTCGTATGAGCGTTAACGACGCATTTCAAGATTCTAGTGGATTGACCTATGAAATCTACAGCCGAACAAATTACGACGACATAAGAACTAAGAACGCACGGGTATACCACAAGGGGGAACTAGTCTTGATACGCTATAACATCCGCGAAGATACGGAAAAGGCCTTATTTGTTCTATAGAAATAGTATGCAGTTTTCATTCGATAAAAATTTGATAGACATAGCGTTCAAAGTAGAGGACGGCGAGCGGCTGACCTTTGACGAAGGGCTCGCACTTTATAACACCTCAGACCTCAATGCTCTCGGTAAACTTGCCGACACCGTTCGCCGCCGAACGCACGGGTTGACGACCTATTACAATGTCAACCGCCATTTCAACCACACGAATATTTGCGTCGCCGACTGCAAATTCTGCGGCTTTTACAAACGTGCTCGTCAGGAAGGTGCGTACACTCACTCCATCGAAGAAGGCATCCAGATCGCCCGTGACGCTGTTGCCGAAGGCGCGACCGAGCTGCATATCGTTGGTGGCCTGAACAGCAAACTTCCCTTCGAGTATTACACCGACCTTTTCTCGTCTCTCAAACGCGAGTTTCCCAAGCTCCATCTCAAAGCATTAACAATGGTCGAGCTTGATTTTATGGCTCGGTTTTACAAGATGTCTGACGAAGACGTGATCGAACAACTCCGCGCGGCCGGTATGGACTCGTGTCCCGGCGGCGGAGCGGAAATCTTTGCTGAGCCGACGCGCAGCCGCATCTGCGACCACAAATGCGACGGGGCCCGCTGGCTCGAGCTCGCCGGCAAGGTCCACGCAGCCGGTCTCAAGACCAACGCCACGATGCTTTACGGCCACATCGAGTCTATCGAAGACCGCGTCGATCACTTCATAAAACTCCGCGAGCAGCAGGACAAGACCGGCGGCTTCCAGTGCTTCATCCCGCTCGCGTTCTATCCGCCCGGAACGGCGTTGTCGTCGCTCCCCGGCCCCGACGCGATCGACAATCTCAAGACCATCGCCGTCTCACGCCTGATGCTCGACAACTTCG
>JANNWQ010000413.1:0-2547 GCA_031408595.1 Acidobacteriota bacterium
GTTCCACTTATGAAACTGGTTGAGGTTATCCGTGGAATTGCAACATCTGATGAGACTTACGCGAAAGTTAAAGCTCTTTCCGAGCAGCTCGGAAAAGTTCCGGTAGAGTGCAACGACTATCCCGGCTTTGTCTCCAATCGCGTCCTGATGCCGATGATCAACGAAGCGATTTTTGCCCTTCACGAAGGCGTCGCTACCAAAGAATCGATCGACGAAATAATGAAGCTCGGAATGAATCATCCAATGGGCCCGCTTACACTAGCAGATTTTATCGGCCTCGACGTTTGTCTCGCAATCCTAAACGTCCTCCACGAAGGCATCGGCGATCCGAAGTATCGTCCGTCTCCGCTGCTTAAGAAATACGTCGACGCCGGATGGCTCGGACGCAAAAGCGGGAAAGGATTTTACGACTATCAGCAGTAGATTTACCACAGTGATACGCGATGAACCAGAGAGTTGCAAATAAGTTTCCTAACCTCTGTGTGCTCCGTGCCTCTGTGGTGAGTTCTTATCATTATGCACCCGAATCTAAGAACATTCATCGACAGTCTTAGACGTGAAAACGAGATCGTCGAGATCTCAGCGGAGGTCGATCCGTATCTTGAGATCGCGGAAATACATCGCCGCGTGATCGATGAGCGGGGCAAAGCGTTGCTTTTTACGAATGTAAAAGGTTCAGCATTTCCGGTAGTGACCAATCTATTCGGCACAAAGCGGCGCATCGATCTGGCATTTGGTTCGAAACCCCTGGAATTTGTAAAACGTGCCGTACACGCTGCCGAATCGCTGATTCCACCTAAGCTAAACAAACTCTGGGAATTCCGCGACCTCGCGATTTCCGGAGCAAAGCTTGGCACCAAGTCTGTTACCAAAGCTCCGATTCTCGAATCACGCCAAGGCAAGATAGATCTAACGAAGCTTCCACTTCTCCAACTCTGGCATGAAGACGGTGGCCATTTTGTCACGCTCCCGCTCGTGTATACGGAGAGTCCTACAGACCGTAAACCGAATCTAGGGATGTACCGCATACAGCGTTACAACGAAACCGAGACCGGAATGCACTGGCAGATCGGTAAGGGCGGTGGTTTCCATTATTTTGAGGCCGAGCAGCGTAATGAATCCTTGCCCGTGACGATATTTGTGGGCGGTCCGCCGGCACTGATACTGTCCGCGATCGCTCCGCTGCCCGAGGGCATTCCCGAGTTGATGCTTGCATCTCTGCTTGCCGGCCAAAAGATCACTACGACAAACAATCCGCTCGGCCCAAACCGTCATCGCCTGATCGCCGAGTCCGAATTCGCGATCTGCGGGCACGTCGCGCCGCAAGAACGTCGTCCCGAAGGCCCATTTGGGGATCACTACGGTTATTATTCACTCCAACACGACTATCCGGTGTTTCGTGCGGACGCTGTTTTCCATCGAAAAGATGCACTTTGGCCAGCAACTGTTGTTGGAAAGCCCAAACAAGAAGATTATTTCATCGGGGATTACCTTCAAGAACTGCTATCGCCCCTGTTTCCGCTCGTAATGCCGGCGGTTCGCGACCTTTGGAGTTATGGTCAGACGGGATTTCACTCCCTTGCGGCGGCCGTGGTGAGAGAAAGATACTCTCGCGAGGCTCTTTCGGCCGGTTTTAGGATATTGGGAGAAGGACAGCTTACTCTGACAAAGTTTTTGCTACTCACCGACGCCCCGCAGGACCTCGGTGACTTCAAAAAACTCTTCGAACATATTTTGGCACGCGTCGAATGGCACCGTGACCTGCATATTTTCTCGCAAACCGCGTTTGACACGCTCGACTATGCCAGCGGAAAGGTAAATCACGGAAGCAAAGCGATCCTAATGGGCGTGGGCGACGCGAAGAGGGAATTGCCACGCGAATTTTCTGGCGATTTACCGCAAGGAGTAAATAAAGCCGAGCCGTTTTGCAAAGGATGTCTGGTCGTCCAAGCAGTGCCATACGCCGACGATAAAGATCTCGCAGGAAGAATTGCGAACCACGCGGCCTTCAAAACCTGGCAGCTGGTGGTCGTTCACGATGATATCGAGTTCGCTCGTTCCACGGACAAGTTTTTGTGGGCGACATGGACAAGATTTGATCCCGCAAGAGATATTCTTGCGGCGGAAACTACTGTCGAAAATAATCATATAGGTTACGAAGCTCCAATTGTCATCGATGCGAGAATGAAACCGTGGTATCCCGAAGTCGTCGAACCTCGTGAGGATATTGTGAAGCTTGTAGATTCTCGATGGAGCGAATATTTCCGTCCCTGAAAGGGACAAAATGCAATAGCGTGGGGTGAAACCCGACGTTATTTACAAAAGCTTGAACGGTCCCTGAAAGGGACAAACCCATACGCGTCACATTCGTCCCTTTCAGGGACAGAAACATTTAACAAATCCGGTCGTCGGGTTTCACCCGCCGCTATTTCATTTGTCCCCGTTGGGGACAGGAACGTATGCCCTTCAAACGCCGATATTTTCTCTATCTTTCCCCGCTCGCCGGATTCATTGGTTTTGCGTTTCTGGCGTACGCTTATTTCATCG
>JANNWQ010000414.1:0-14129 GCA_031408595.1 Acidobacteriota bacterium
CCTTCGACCTCGCCGCCCAGCGTGCCGTCAGTTCTAAACTCGCCTTCGTCGCATCATAACCCGCATCGCCCGGCGGACATTCGTCGAAAACCATCACTATCTCCGAACCAAGCGCCGCTTGTATTTCCATCGAAACCTCCGGCGACAAGAATTTCTTGCTTCCATCAAGATGAGAACGAAATTCCACGCCGTCCTCATTCAGCTTTCTCAGATCGGTTAGAGAAAAGACCTGAAAGCCGCCCGAGTCTGTGAGCATTGCTCGGCTCCATGAAGTGAACTTATGCAGACCGCCAAACTTGTTGATGATATCGACGCCTGGTCGTAGAAAAAGATGGTATGTGTTACCGAGAATAATTCGAGCGTCGAGTTCGTCCTCGAGCCATTCGAACCGGATACCCTTGACCGCGCCTTGCGTTCCGACCGGCATAAAGACCGGCGTCTCGATCACGGAACGACGAGTCACGATCGTGCCTGCCCGGGCCTTGCCATCGGTCGCCTCAATTTTCCAGTCGATCGGTTTCATAGGATGGCTTGGCCGCAAAAAGGCGCAAAGTGCGCAAAATAAAGAGATTCTTTTGCGTACTATACGTCTTTTTGCGGCTATTTATTCCTGCCTATCAGCGCCCAGATATCCGATGCTCCCAATGCGGTCTCGGAGACGATCACGCCGTTTTCGTTTATCAGAACAGCTGATGGCGTACCGAACATTCCGAGTTTGGTCGCGGTCTCGTCGGCGTCGACAATAATTGGTGAAGAGAGGCCGAGTTCGGCATTTGCTTTCGGATCACCGTCGGAGAATACAAGTAATCCTGGCTCGTCCATGCCTTTGGTCCGGTCCCAGTTGCGGAGATCTTCGATCATCTGATCGCAGTAGCCGCAGTCCAGACTCCAGAACGCAACCAGTGTCTTGCGGTCACGAAAATATTGCGAAGTGATCTCGTTACCAGCCACGTCAGCCAGCGAAAACTCCGGTACAGGCACACCGATCTTGCTTGTGTCGGAGTGATTATGGCCGTTTGTGAAGTGTGCAAACTCCCTGCTGAGATCTTCGCCCTTGATGTGCTCGACGAGCGTCCTAATGGCCGTATCCCCTGCTGATGCGTGGCTCGCGACGCGGCCATTTGCGTCCATCAGAATCGCCGTCGGCGTCCATTTGGCCTTCATCAAATCAGCAAATCCTCGTGTTTCTTCAATAATCAAATGCTTTGAAAGCTCGTCGCCAAATTTGTCTGCGTTGTCACTCAATTTGCCACTGCTGACAAAAACAAACCGCACCTTGCCCGCCAGCTCCTGTTGCCATTGCTCAAATTCCGGCACAAGCGACTTACAGGGCGAGCACGTTGAGCCGACGAACATGAACAGCACCGGCACACCGTCCGACTGAACATCCGCAAGCGAAACTTTTAATCCCGCGAGGTTCTGCATTGCAAAATCCGGAACGACCGCACCGATTGGCAATCCCTCGTGCGGATGAGAAAGCTCGTCCCGTTGCACCGAACTGCCATCGCGAGCAACAAGTTCCATGACCTCGATCTGCCGTAGGATCGTATCTTGCTTTGCGGATATCGTTCGCAGGTAAAATATCGCGGCTACTAGCAACGAAACTATCGCCACGCCGAACACGAGCTGCATCACGTCGAGCCGAGGATCAGAAAATCCCATCCCCTGCCCTACACGTCCTGAGAACACCAGATATGCGGCCGGAATCGCAAAAAGTACATTGCGCAGGATACTTATCGGACTAACCGGTTCACTGTGCAGTTGACCGAAACAATGACAATCCGGCGCATTCCCACGAGCCAATTGATAGATCATCTGCCCGATAAAAAGTAGGAGCAATGCGAGGGCGGCGATAGCCCCGAACCATGAAGTCTCAACAAATAACAATAACGCCGCGATACCGATCTCCGCCACAGAGAGAGCAACCGCTCCCGGTAAAGCAAGCGACTTCGGAATCCCAAAATCCTGAAACGCCTTCTCCGATCCCTTTAGATCGATAAACTTCGCCACACCCGCAAGCGCGAAAATTCCGGCGAGAAGGATCCTGACTAATAGAAGTACTATTTCCATTTCTAATAAATACTAACTCACGGTTTCGAAGTCGCAAAGGAAGAGTTTTTTGCCGCAGATGGGCGCAGATAAAAACAGATCAGAAAATTTTTCCATTGTTTATCTGCGTAATCTGCGAAAATCTGCGGTTAAGTTTTCTTCTTCGCCGTCTTATGCCGCTCGACGAGCCGGATCGGCGTCGCGAACAGATCAAATGCCTCACGCAAACGGTTCTCGATGTATCGCGTGTACGAAAAATGCAGCCCAGGTTTCCCGCCCGAGGTGAACAGTATAAACAAAGGCGGCCTAATGCCAGCCTGTGTAAGAAACTGAACCTTGAGCCGCGTAAATCCGCCCTTCACTGGTGCCGGTGCCGAGCCGCCTTTGGGCTGCGTGACCATTTCTTCGAAAAACCGATTGAGCATTGAAGTTTGAATTCGCTTATTTCTAGCCTCATAGGCCTGAGCAACGAGCGGAAGAACTTTAGCGACACGTTGTCCCGTTAACGCGGACATCGTCACGATCGGAGCCCAGTCGAGGAACTTCATCGCCTCTCGTAGAGTGCGTTCGAATTCGTAGATCGTGTTAGTTTCTTTCTCTTCAAGCGCGTCCCATTTGTTGACGGCGATAATTACCGAACAGCCGGAGTCAACTGCGTAACCCGCGATATTCGCGTCAAGATTTGTCACGCCTTCGATGGCGTCGATCACGAGAATCGCAACGTCGGCGCGTTCGAGAGCTTTGCGGGCCATGATGACGGAGAGTTTCTCGGCCATCTCGTTCGTCTTGCCTTTTCGACGAATTCCGGCGGTGTCTATCAGCGTGAAATCCTGTCCGTCCACCGTCAAATGCGTATCGATCGCATCACGGGTCGTACCGGCGATCGGCGAAACAATGACGCGCTCCTCGCCAAGTATTTTGTTAAGCAAAGATGATTTGCCAACGTTCGGACGTCCGATGATCGCAAGCTTAATCTCGGTCGACTTCTCTTCCTCAACTTCTTCCTCGAACTCTAGATGCTCAAACACCTGATCGAGCAGATCGCCAACGCCCGTCCCATGTTCAGCCGATATCGGTGACATTTCGAAACCAAACTGATAAAATTCATTTGCCTCGTTCTCAACGGTTCGCGACTCACATTTGTTTGCCGCAATTATAACGGGCTTGCCAGTATTGCGAAGCAAAACACCGAGTTCCTCATCAAGCGGCGTCACACCAGCACGCGAGTCGAGAACCCAAATGATCGCGACCGATTCGTCGATCGCAAACGAAGCTTGCTTAAAGATATTCGCCGGGATGATCGCCTCATCGTCAGGCACGATGCCGCCTGTATCGACCAGGCGAAACATCTTCGCCTTCCACTCAACCTCGCCGAACATGCGGTCGCGCGTAATTCCCGGCTGATCGCCGACAATCGCCTTACGGCTACCGGTCAGTCGATTGAACAGTGTGGATTTTCCGACATTCGGCCGGCCGATTATGGCTACAAGCGGTATATTCATCGTAAGTGCATGATTCTAGCAAACCACGGGTGTTATTGGCGATTGCCAAAAATAATTGAAAGAGACGGTAATGACCCGAAGGTGTCGTAGTAGAAAAATCGTTTCGGTTTCTATGCGGGTACTCTGCGTCTTCCTCGGCGATCTCTGCGTTAACTCATTTTAACGCAGAGACCGCAGAGTTTTTCGCGAGAGAAACGTGACCCTCAGGCAAATACCATTTTGAGCTCGGGATTCACGATTTGCGTTGCGGCGAAAATAGGTATTGCTCCCATTGATGCATTACTGATACCGTTTAGATAATGGCACTAGCTTACGAGAAGTGCCGGTTCATCTCCCGTCCGTTGCCGTCAAATGACTATCCGATTTTCAGTAATAATTCCCGCGTATAACGAGGCCCGCTATCTGCCGCGGTTGCTTGAGTCGATTGACGTAGCCGCAAAGCGTTTCGGCTCCGATCAAATTGAAGTCATAGTTGCGGATAATCTTTCCACGGACAATACGGCTGAGATCGTAGATTCGATGAACTGCCGCAGCGTGTCCGTCACAAAACGCCGCATCGCCGCCGCCCGGAATGGCGGTGCCAAAGCCGCGAGGGGCGAGGTGCTCTGCTTTATCGATGCCGACTCCGCATTGCACGGCGATACGTTTCACAGGATCGATGAGGCAATGCGAAACGAACGGATCATCGCGGGTGCGACCGGTGTGTTTCTCGAACGTCGTTCGATCGGACTGGTCGCGACGTACCTGTGTATGATACCTGCGTTGTGGCTGACAGGCATTGATACAGGAGTTGTCTTCTGTCGACGCGAAGATTTTGACGCCGTCTGCGGTTATAACGAGGATCTCTATTTTGCCGAGGACGTTGCCTTTTTGTACGCCCTCAAACGCAGAGGGCGAGCAAAACAGCAACGCCTAACACGGCTTTCGGGAGTAAAAGCACTTGGCTGCACACGGAAATTTGATGAAAAGGGAGATTGGCACTACTTCACGATGATGCCCAAGTACTTGCTGCTGATGGCCAGACGAGGCATGAGCACGTTTCTCAAACAAGAGGACATTCCCAGCCTCACCGACTATTGGTATCGCCCCCGGCGGTAGGTCAGTTCTTTCGAAATTCGTAACCAATTCTAATATTGACGATGCCGTTACCGATCTCGGGCGTGACCGATACGGCCTTCATATTCAAATTACCCGACTTCTGGATCGGGACGCCAAACGACATCTTGTCGAGCGTTAGTATCTCGATCGGATTGAACTTTTTGTCGATTGATGACTGAAGGAGCTTTGCTATCACAGTGCCGCCAACGCCGCCGGTACCATTGAGATTCACGTTCAGCACACGTACGCGGCCAATCAGGCGTTGATTAGCCTTATCAAATTCGAGTTCGAGATTCGACTCGGCCCAACCCGCAAATTCAATACACCCGATCAGAGGCGGATTGTAACTGCCCGAAAATGCCAGCGGCACGAATATCTTACCCTCGCGAAAACGAACCGCTGTCCGCACCCCGTTCATCTCGCGAATTATCCTCACCGACTCGCTGCATGTTGCCGATCCCTCAGAATTTGAGATCTGAAACTGCGGCGGTTCAAAATTCTGATAAACCGAGTCGAGCAAAGCGTCAAAAAAGGCTTCGTTCAAACTCACGGTAACCTCGGCCTTTTGCGCGGCGGCCACAGATACAAATAGAAAAACCGCCAGAAGGGCGGCAAAGGTTTGCCGGTACATCATTTATCCTCGTTTTTCAATCTGTGTTTCGTTCAGACCCATTTCGGATGTCGTCGGGCGTAGTTTAGTTGTTCTCCGTATTATGGCTATAGCCCACTCCTAACAATGTCATGCAACCTCAACAGTCCCACGCAACGTCCACCATTCACCACCGGCAATACCGATATCTGCGACGACCTGTCTTCCATCAAACGCAATGCATCAAAGGCCAGCATTTCCGGCGATGCCGTGATCGGATCTGCCGTCATCATTGATTGAGCCGTCAATCCCAAAAAATCATCCGGTGAGGTTCGCTCAATCGTTCGTCGGAGATCGCCATCGGTGACGATGCCTACGAGGTTAAGGTCAGTGTCAACAACATTTACGGCCCCGAGCGAACTTGCGGAAATTGCTTTGACAACCTCAAGCCAGTTCGCCGACGGATCAACATTCGGGCTAGAATGCATGAGATCCGTGACTCGGAGCGTGAGCCGTTTGCCCAATTGTCCCGCCGGATGATTTGCTGCAAAATCTTCCGACGTTAGTCCTTTCGCCTCCATCAACGCCATCGCCAAAGCATCGCCGATCGCAAGCGCGACAGTCGTCGATGCGGTCGGAGCGAGATTCAGCGGACACGCTTCTTTATCGACCGATGCGTCCAGTACAACGTCGGACCCACGGGCAAGTGTGGAATTTATATTCCCAACGATCGAAATGATCGAGGAACCCCGTTGCCTTATCGAAGGCATGATCGCGAGGATCTCATCAGTCTCGCCCGAATTGCTAAGAGCGATCACCACATCCTCGCCCGATACCACTCCGAGTCCGCCGTGCAGTGCATCGGACGGATGAATATAAATCGCCATCATCCCGGTACTTGTCATCGTCTGTGCGATCTTTTGGGCGATCACGCCCGACTTTCCGACGCCGAGTAAAACGGCTTTTCCTTTGCAGCCGACAAGAATTTCGAGGGAGCGTTCGACACTCAAACGGTCAAGATTCGCCGCCGCGTTGCCGATGGCATCTGCCTCGATCCGAAGAATATCTATAACTTTTTCGTAAGATTTTCTCACTAGTTTTTTGCGGGCGGCACCGGCTTGAAAATGTCTAAAACGATCCGCCAGCGACCGTTTATCAGCTTCCAGATCTGCATTACGTTTCCGCTCTCGACGGTCTTTCCGGCGACTGTTTTGGAATATGTATTTGTATTGTAAGCGAGGTCGGCCGAGCCAAAAAACGAACTGCATTTCGGCATCGAATACGTCGCCTTCTCGCTCTTCATTAGCGAGACCAGGGCTTTTTTGCCGAGGATCGGCATCATATCCTCGCGGAACGCCCGAACTTCATCGACGGCATACATTTCGTATGCCTTCGCAAGTCCGTTTTCCGTGATCGCCATGAAAAAGCCGCCCGCGTTGTCAGCTGCGGAACTATTCTTTTCGTTAAGGTCTTTACCTGGATCTGCTGCCGTAACCCAATTGGCCGAGTATTTGTCAGGCTTTTTATGTCCAACTCCTATGTCAACAACAAATTTATATTTTGCATCCGGCTGACGCAGCCAGATAGTGATGAATTCGCCAAATCCGGCCGGCTCATCACCCTTACCTTTCGGGCGGAACTCCCAGTGGCCCGTCGTGTACCCGAGTATTCCATTCGCCGAAATATCCGCGTAATTCGGAGCCCAGCTTAGTAATCCGGTGGACGTCGCACGACTGTTCCAGTGCTCTTTCGCATTCACTTTATCAGGCAAAAACAGAATTGCATCGTTCGCCGCAAATTCCAGGAACGCCGCCTTTGTTCCGTTTTCCTCGGCAAATTTAGCAAACGCATGCTCGGTGTCCACGATCCTCTGCACATCCGCCTGGGCGAAGGCGGCAAACGTGAAAGCAAGAACAACGGGAAAGCGGGCGAGAAATTTCATCGAAGCAATGTTACCACAGACGAGCTCTCACGATTTACCGAGCGAACGTCGTTTATAAGACAGTCCCGCGAAATTCCGTTCCGCATAATTTAATCGCCAAGGTATATTATAATTGTATGAAAAAAGGCAGCCTTATTTCGCTAACTCCGCGAGGCCTATACTGTAAAAGAGGTGATTTTTACGTCGATCCATGGTTGCCAGTGGACCGCGCCGTAGTCACTCATGCTCACGCTGACCACGCTTATCGAGGAAGCAAAAATTATCTTGTCGCCGCCGAAGGTGAAAGGCTCGCCCGCATTCGACTCGATCCCGAGTCAACGATCAGTAGCCAGAAATACAAGGAGACCAATGAGATCGGCGGGGTAAAAGTTTCATTTCACCCCGCCGGGCACATTCTCGGCTCCGCTCAGGTTCGCGTTGAGTATAAAGGCGAAGTGTGGGTGATCTCCGGTGATTATAAGCTGACACCAGACGCCACGTGTGCACCATTTGAGCCGGTTAAGTGCAATTATTTCATCACCGAGGCGACGTTCGGCCTACCGATCTACCGCTGGCCTTCACCGACCCAAGTTTTCGCGGAGATTGACAAGTGGTGGATGCGGAATCGCGAGGAAGGTAAAGCCTCGGTCGTGTTCGCCTACTCACTTGGCAAGGCCCAACGCATCCTCAATGGCGTCGACCGCTCGATCGGGCCGATCTTCACGCACGGTTCGGTCGAACGGCTGACGCAGGCGTACCGCGAACATGGCATCGATCTGCCTGACACTACTTATGTTAGCGATGTAACGAACAAAAAAGAATTCGCCGGCTCACTTATCGTCGCCCCACCGTCTGCTCAGATGTCGACGTGGATGAAACGCTTCGGGCCGCAATCGACCGGCTTCGCCTCCGGCTGGATGATGGTTCGGGGAGCGCGCCGCCGCCGAGCGGTTGACCGTGGCTTTGTTCTCAGCGACCACGCCGATTGGCCCGAACTGATGACCGCGATCAAATCAAGCGAGGCCGACACGGTTTACGTTACCCACGGGTTTTCCGAAGAAGTCGTTCGCTGGCTCAACGAAACCGGAATAAACGCGGAGCCCCTGAAAACTAAATTTGTAGGCGATGATGCAGCGCCGGCCGAGGCTCCCGACGCAGTACAGTAGTCTTGACTACTGATCAATATTCACTGTTCATTGTTCACTTCCATGAAGCTATTTACCGACCTCTACGTCGAACTCGACCAGACCAACAAGACCAACGAAAAGGTCGAGTCGATGAGGTTCTATTTCGAAAGGGCCGATCCGCATGACGCGGCGTGGGCGCTGTATTTTCTCTCGGGGAGGAAACCTCGACAGATCGTGCCCTCGAGAAAGCTGCGCGAATGGTCGCTTGAGCTGTCCGGAATTCCCGAATGGCTCTTCCAGGAATCGCGTGACACTGTCGGTGACAGTGCCGAAACGATGGCTCTGTTGCTGCCGAATCTCACCGAAATGGATGACATGCCGCTTCATATGCTGGTCGAAGATCAGTTGCTGCCGCT
Organism: Acidobacteriota bacterium; assembly: GCA_031408595.1. Classification (GTDB taxonomy): domain Bacteria; phylum Acidobacteriota; class Blastocatellia; order Pyrinomonadales; family Pyrinomonadaceae; genus OLB17. The sequence goes on from JANNWQ010000414.1 coordinate 8,703, forward strand.
GAGATCCTCCGACGACGAAACGCAAAAACAAGCCGTCACAGCAGCTTGGGCCCGGATGAATTACTCACAGCGTCTCGTCTATAACAAGCTCATCACCGGTGCCTTCCGAGTTGGCGTGTCGCAGCTTCTTGTTACGCGTGCCTTGTCGCAGCTTTCCGAACTGCCGACGGATGTTATCGCACTGCGACTGATGGGCGAATGGACGCCGTCGCCTGAGTTTTTCAATCACCTTCTCAACCCTGAGCTCGAAACCGACGAAACCCCGATCGCCCGTCCGTTTCCGTTTCACCTCGCCCACCAGGCCGATTTTCCGATCGAAGGTCTTGGCAATATTTTCGATTGGCAGGCAGAGTGGAAATGGGATGGTATCCGTGCCCAGGTCATCAAACGCGCTGACGAAGTTTTCATATGGTCACGCGGTGAAGATTTAATGACTGAGCGTTTTCCCGAGATCGAAAATGCCGCCCGCGAGTTACCGAATGGAACCGTTCTAGACGGCGAGATATTGCCTTGGTTCGACGGCCGCGTGCTGCCGTTTACGGAGCTGCAAAAACGCATCGGCCGCAAAAATCTTTCCGCAAAGATCCTGAGCGAGCTGCCCGTTATCCTCCAAAGCTATGATCTGCTCGAATACGAAAGCCGCGACATTCGCACGTTCGAATTCCAAACGCGGCGTGAATTTTTGGAGAAAACGATCGCCGAACTCGCGTCTGAGACGATTCGAATCACCGATTCCGTCGAGGCAGCAAGCTGGGTAGATCTGTTAACGATCCGCGAGCAAAGCCGGTCGCTCGGTGTCGAGGGCTTTATGCTCAAACAGCGAAGTTCACCATACCGAGTCGGCCGTCATCGCGGCGATTGGTGGAAGTGGAAGATCGACCCGCTCACCATCGACTGCGTCCTGATTTACGCACAGAAAGGCTCCGGCAAACGCTCTAACCTGTTCACTGACTATACTTTCGCAGTCTGGAAGGGCGACGAACTTGTTCCTTTCGCAAAAGCATATTCAGGGCTGACCGACGCTGAGATTAGGAAGGTCGATAGGTTCGTTAGGGATAATACCGTTGAGACATTCGGCCCGGTTCGCAGTGTGAAACCGGAGTTGGTCTTCGAATTGGCATTTGAAGCGATCCAGAAATCCAGTCGTCACAAGTCCGGTGTTGCAGTCAGATTTCCACGCATCGCCCGCTGGCGGGATGATAAGGGCATTAAGGATGCAGATTCGCTCGAGACGATACACGAGATGCTGGATTCGTTCAGGTCAGAACCGGCTGCGTGAACGTCGGGCCGCAGGCCCCTAGCCTGCGTATGGAAAATTGACCAAACAGGCCGGCTGGCAGCCTGCGGTCCGACGAGCTGACCTATGAGAAACGACCGCCCCGTATCAGACATCACCGACCTTGCCGGGAACCGTTACCCGCATCTAAAACTTACTGCGGAACGATTCCCGCGGCTGCTCGCGACCCGACGGGTCGAGGAGGACGGTGACGAGTATTTCGGCGCGTTTCTCACCAAGACAGCTGTCCGGATTCTCATCGATCTGCTCAACAAAACTTTCCGCCTAAGAAGCTGCGAACTCGCGATTGACGGCAGCTTCGACATGCCGTGCACGCAGTTCTACCGACGCCGCTGCGTTGCTCCTTGCGTTGCAAAGCTGTGTTCCGGGGATGAATATTCGCGGTTGGTTGCGTTGATCCGATTTGTGCTGACCAATGATCAAGGTTCTTTTCGAAAACTGCTCCATCAAATGATCGAGGAACGCGCGGCCGAGTTGGATTTTGAGGCTGCGGCGAAATATCGGGACATGCTTGTCGCGATTGAAAACTGGTGGAAGAACGATCGAATTCAAGTCTGGCTCGATGACACCGTCGATACATTTGCCGTCGAGGACACGCCGCAAGGAACGTCAATCTTTCTTGTCTCACACCGCAATCGCCGCGTGCTCGCACGAAAAGTATTTGCCCTCGAACGCGAGGATTATGAGACTTCCGATGAAGCTCTCTCGCGTATCATCGATTCGTTTTATATGTTTCACCTGCCTCGCGAGATCCGCGTCTCGCGTGACTTCCACGGGCGAAAACCTCTCGAACAAACCCTCACGACACGCATCGGCCGTCAGGCAAAGATCATCGTCGTAAACCCAAAAACCAAAGGCATCAACGCCTATCGCGGGCTGATGCTTAGCCACGACGAGCATGAACTCGATAAGGCAAAGCCCCTTGCGTCAGCCGATATAATTTCGAGCCGCCTGCGGAGAATTTTCGGTCTCAATAAAGACCCGATTCGTATCGAGGCGTTTGATGTTGCACATATTTCGGGAACCGGTTTCGTCGCGGCGTCGTCGGTCTGGGTAGAAGGCCATTTCACGTCCGAGCTCTATCGGTCGCACGTCTCCGAGAGCAATAGCGAGTTGGGCTCGCTGGCCGCCGCGGTAATGTACAGGCTCGACGACCCCGCTCATGAGCCGCCCGATCTCATCGTCCTCGATGGCGGCAAGCCGCAGTTAAACGCCGTTCTAAAGCAGCTCCCAAAAACCAACCAGGCTGCCGTACCGATCATCGCAGCCGTTAAACCGCCCGGTAAACACTCTTCGATCGCCGCATTCCTCACCACCGACGGCGGATCGATCACCTTCGACGTCGATTCCCCTGCCCACGCGAAGCTCCAGCTTTTGCGGGACGAAGCCCACAACCTCGCGAACAGAATTCACCGCGACTACCGCGAAATGAAACCATTCTACGAAGCCGCAGGCCACGAAGAACCTCTGATCATCCCCATCCGCCTCTACGCCGAAACCGGAGGTGCGGAGGATCTGATACCGATCGAAAGCCGATAATCTCTGCGTTCTCCGCGATCTCTGCGTTGAAATAATTCTTAACGCGGAGGCCGCTGAGAACGCAGAGAAGGCTATTATTCCACCCGCACAAAATCCGTCCCCGTCCTTCCGAACGTCTCCGGATGATACATCTCCTCCGCCTTCGCCGGTGGCACCACGAATTGACCCGGCGTTGTCGCACGTGTGACGTACGTGTAGTTGTACACGCCTTCCCATAGTAGTCCCGTGAACGCCTCGGCGCGTTCATCGCGGAAGTTTTGGTGTTCGAACCAATTCTGTCTGTACCACCAGTAACCGCGGCCGTACGACTGTGAACCGTATTCGAGCACGCCGGTGTTGCCGCCAGTATCGGTCGGGATCGCTTCGGTCACTGCCAATCCAGGATTGAGAATCTCGAGCCCGGCAGGCAGATTATCGACCAGTGCGACGTGATAACGCCGTGCCTGTGCGACCATCGTCAGCCTGACGCGAACTCTCGCTCCGGCCTTGATCGTCCAGCTTCCGTCGGCGTTCTGTTTTACGTCGTCCTTGTTATCGACCGCCTCGTATTTACGCAGCACGGTGAAACCGTAATCTGCGGGTTCGAGCTTGAGATTTTTTGGAGCGTACTTCATGCCGATACGGTAATAGAGCCGCCCGGCGCCTTGTTTGTCGAGGATGAGGTTTGACGTGCCGCCCTGATCGACGAGATACGACATCGGGATGTCGAGCTGTTTCGAGTCGATCGAGCGTCCCTTGAACACCTCTTCGCCGGCGTACGTATTTCCCAACCAGATCCGCGTCACAAAATCAGGCGTGACCTTTTCAAAGGCGTTGAAATACTTGTCCATCGCGAGCAGGATAAAGACGTTCTCCTGCGTATTCGACCACGCTCCTTTTGAGCGGTTAGCAAGCAGGCCGCGAACGAGTTTAGGGATCAGATCTTCGCTCTGCGCACCAGCGTTTCCGCCAGCAGCACGAACCTTGATCATCGCCTCAAGCAGCACGCCGTCCGCACGTCGATTCGAAGCCATTATCAGCCACGCACCGTCGCGATAATCCGTGACAAAGTTCGCCGTCGCTGCCGTTTCGGTCGTGCGATTAAGTAGATGCCTGACGATCGCCTCGACCTCGACCTTCGAATTCGGATCGTTCGCCAGCACGGACAGAACCCAACCCAACGCCTCGAACGGCATCTTCTCGATCGTGGCTTCGGCAAGAAGTTTCTTGGTCTTCGCCACGTCCTTGTCGCCCATCATGTCGCGGATGTACAGGGCGTATGCCGAGATCGTCCAGCGGACTTCGGGTGAATTCTTGTACCATTCGTCGAAATGCTTCTCGACATCTTTGAGGTACGGTTTGACCTTGCTGATCATCTCGTCGGGCACCTTGTAGCCCTTCGACTTGGCGAGAGCCAGAGCGTGTGCGACGTGGATCGTTAGGAACGGATATTCGTAACGCTCCTTGTCCTTCTTCCACAGCCCAAAGCTGCCGTCGTTTCGCTGACGCGATTGCAGTATCTCGATGTCGCGTTTGTAATACATTTCGAGCTGCTCCTTGGTCGGCATCTCCTTCGCTTTGAAGGCTCCCAGCACGTCACGCATCGCGGCGATCGAGATCATTCGCGAAGAGATCTGCTCCGAGCAGGCGTAAGGATAATTCGTCAGATAGATGAACGCATCGGTGAGTTCCTGCAACTGCGTCGATGCCGTGGTTACCTCAAGCCCGCCAAACTGCGGATAAACATCGCCCGGCGTCGTCACCGGCTGGATGATCGCCCCGGTCTGATCCGTCGTGCCGTAGGTTGCAAATGCCTCGGTCGTCGCCGGTGTCCATACCGGCAGCGAGATCTCCGCGGCATCATTAAATTTGCCAGAAGTGACCGCGATCTGAAATCTCGCAGTTCCCGCCTTCATCGCCGTCACAGGAAATCTAACTTCAGCACGATCATTGGCCTTAACAACAACACGCTTCCCAAGGGCGGAAACCCGACCTGTAGGGAGGGTGTTCTTCGCATTCTCGGCATTCGACGTTATGACACCCTCGCTACTGCTCGGGTTTCCGCCTATGAGTTCCGCGTTCGTTGCTCGGACTGCAACGTCCACCGCCATATCCTTGTCCGTCTGATTCTGAACAACGACCGGCAACTCGATCTTGTCGCCGAAGTTCATAAACCTCGGAGCACTCGGCCTCACCATCAAAGGCTGCTTCGCCGTGATCGTCGATTCCGTCTTACCAAACCGCCGCCCCGCATCGACCGAAACCGCCGTAACTCGATATCGGGTTAGATTGTCCGGCAGCTTAACATCGACGACAGCTTTGCCGTTTCCATCTGTTCGAACCGTCGGCGACCAAAGAGCGAGAGCTTCGAAATTCTGCCGCAGATTGATCGGGGTGTCAGGATTCTGGTCACGTTCACGATCATCCATCGCACCGGAATCTTGCCGTTCGGCCGACTTTCTCATTTCGCTACGCGGAGCGGCGGAGGGTCTCATTGCCGTATCGATACTCGCCGAAATACTTCCGCCCGCCATCCCGTCAGCCGCAAAGCTTTCCTGTGCTGGCGGAGGCGGAGCTTTCACATCATCCGGATTTGCCAGCAGCACATCCTT
>JANNWQ010000415.1:0-1941 GCA_031408595.1 Acidobacteriota bacterium
CTCTCGAGCGGATACGCCGGTGCCGCAAAGTAGCCGTCTTTGGTAAACAGCGTCGCCCCGTATTCGCCGCGTTTTATAACGACGACCTTCGGTCCGAGCTCCATGATCTTGCGTGCCGCTACGTGAATGCTTGTTTCCCCGGTCAACTGCCGGGCCTCGGCGTCGTTGATGATGATGCAGTCGACCACCTTGATCGTCTCGATCAGGGCGTCTTTCATCGAGGTGATCCAGAAATTCATCGTGTCCATTGCGACGAACTCCGCATGTGGCATCTGCTCGCGGACCTGCTTTTGGAGCATCGGAAGGATGTTTGCGAGGAAGAGCAGCTTGGCGGACTTCGAATTATCGCTCAGCTTCGGCTCAAACGTTTCGAACACATTTAGCTGCGTATCGAGCGTGTGAGCGGTATTCATGTCGTAATCGTAACGCCCGCTCCAGAAAAAGGTCTTGCCCTCGGGCACGATCTGAATATCGTTGGTGTTGATGAAGTGGCGTTGAAAGATCGCCCATTCCTCATCACCAAAATCACCGCCGACCACGCCGACGGCGTTAACCTTCGTGAAAAACGAAGCCGACAATCCAAAATGCGTCGCCGCACCACCAAGAATCTTGTCACGCTTACCAAACGGCGTCTCCAAGGCATCGAACGCGACGGAACCAACTACTGTTAAGGACATGTATTAAAAAAGTCTCCGAAAAATAGAATTACGAAAACCTTTATTTTACACGCCATCAATATTTTTTGCGATTTTGAGCGTAGCAATTTCTGCTTCGAGTTCCTGGATGCGTCGCCGGAGCGGTTCTGTCCCGGCTTCGATCTCGGCGAGGGTAAAGCGTGGTGTGATGTGCTGTGGGCAATTCCAGTCGTATGCTGTGACGTGTAGGATCATCGCGCGTTCGATCTTGGCAGGGTAGTCAGGCATTCTTAGTTTCTCGATCAATGCGGGATCGTCAGCTGCGTCAATGACCTCGATCTCAGCAAATATCTTGAGCCGGGCCTGATTGGAATAATCCATCAGGAACAAAGCGGCTTTGTTGTTGGCGTTGAGATTTCCTACCGAAATGTACTGCAGGTTACCGCGAAAGTCGGCGTAGCCGAGGGTTTTCTCGTCCAATGTTTTAAGAAAGCCCTTTGGTCCGCCGCGGAACTGAACATATGGGTGTCCGTTCTCATTCACGGTCGCCATGTAAAATCCGTCACGCTCTGCGATGAACTGCGCCTCGCGCCGGGTGATCTCATCGAGGCGGTCTGCATTCTCCAGACGTTGATTCGCTTTACGAGTGCCGTAATGTTCCTGAGCCTTCTTTACGCTGTCGGTGAAAGCGATGTCCGCAAATGGATTTGGCATTGATGAATCTCCGCCATCATTTTACTCGCCAAGGCGGATTTTTGCGATTATCACCTGCGTTAAAGAGGCAGATATTGTTGCCGTTTGGGTCTTTTAGGTAGGCTTGGCGCCAGAGCCAGGGGCGATCGGTGGGCGGTTCGGTGAATTCGAGGCCGAGCGCGGTTAGGCGTTCGTATTCGGCGTCGAGATCGAGGCATTCGAAATATAGGACGACGTTATTCAATGCCTCGACCGGCGTCAGCTCGCCGAATTCGCACACCGACAAAGTCGCTTCGCCATCGGGGCATTCGAGCCGAGCGTATCGCGGGAGGGAGTCGACGATACGTTTCAAGCCCAACTTTTCGAAGAATTCGACCGTTTCGACGGTCTTTTCGGAGTAGATGGTTACCTGATTGAGGTTCATTTCTTAGGCTTTATTCAAACAGGATGTACAGGATGAACAGGATTTAAGAAGGGTCTATGGTAGTTAAGCCAAAAAATAGATAGGCTAAACTACTGAAATGAAACAACTAAACCGCTATTATCGGCGTTCCCGAATTGCGGAAAAGAAATTTCGTGAAATAATCAAGTATTTTGCACTTGATCTGACCGC
>JANNWQ010000416.1:0-4126 GCA_031408595.1 Acidobacteriota bacterium
TGCCGATCTGATCACGTATTGTGCGAAACACGGCATTCCCGTCACCGCGACCGCCGATAAACCATATTCGATGGACCGCAATTTGATGCACATCAGCTACGAAGGCGGCATTCTCGAAGACCCGTGGGCCGCGCCGCCGGAGAATATCTTCCTTCTGACGAAATCGCCCGAAAACGCCTCGAACACCGCTCAAGAGATCACGATCTCGTTCGAAAAAGGCGAGCCGGTCGCGATCAACGGTGAGAAATACGGCGCGGTCGATATGCTCTCCAAACTCAACTATCTCGGCGGCGAACACGGCATCGGCCGTGTCGATCTGGTCGAGAACCGCTTCGTCGGCATGAAATCCCGCGGCGTTTACGAGACTCCCGGCGTGACGATCCTGCAAGCCGCTCACCGTGCTCTCGAATCCATCACCATGGATCGCGAGGTCGGCCGTCTTCGTGATTCCTTCGGCACAAAGTTCGCCGAGTCGATCTACTACGGCTTCTGGTTCGCACCGGAATTCGAGATCCTCAAATCGATGGTCAACCAAACCCAGGAAACCGTAAGCGGCGATGTCCGCGTAAAACTCTACAAAGGCAACGTCACCATCACCGGACGCAAATCGCCGAATTCGCTCTACCGCGAACGAGTCGTCACCTTCGAAGACGACGCCGGAGCCTACGATCAGCACGATGCGGAAGGGTTTATTAAGCTACAGGCATTGCGATTAAGATTGAGTAAGATAGAATAATGCTTTTTCTTGAGTTTTAAAGAATTTTCATTATAATTCATTATTATGAGTGAAACTGCCACCTTATCAACTATCATTGACGCTCGTGTCAAGGAGGCGCTCGTAGACTTTTGTAAGCGTCGAGGTATAAAGCTTCGTTATCTCATCGAGCAAGCGGTCGTTGAGCAGCTCGAGGACGAGATCGATCTCGAAGCCTATCATGCTCGTCGTAATGAGCAGACAGTTTCATTCGACCAGATCCTTGCCAAGCTTGAAAAGCGAAAGAAATAATGTCAGCGTACCGCGTTGAATTTACACGAAGCGCAGAAAAGGAGTTCGAACGGCTATCCCTGGGCATTCAGACAAAAGCTGCGGAGGCACTCCAACTGCTCGCCATAAGTCCGTTCTCCGACCTGCTGAAAGTCAAGAAACTCAAGGGTGCCGACAAACTGTACCGTGTTCGCATCGGCGAGTACCGAATTGTGTATGAAGTGCGCAAGAAAGAGCTTCTCGTACTCGTGATAAAATTTGGCCATCGCCGCGAGGTTTACAGGCGCTAATTTCGTTTCATCGAGGTCAATGCGTTCGACGTTTGAGATCGTTGATTGTCATTGAACGGGGTAATAGAAATCAAGCCGGCCTATGTGGGCTGATGAAAAACGCGGTCATAAACAAAAACCACCTACTGAAACAGGTGGTTTTTTGATTTGCACGTCCGCGTTTTGCAGGAACATTAGCTCAAGAATCCTCTAAACTTCTCCTTCGCCGCCGTGTAGTTCGGGAAAAGCTTGCCGAGGTCTTTTGCGCCCGCGTGTTTCTGTGCGACTTCGGCGAAGACGTCGCGGAAATCTGTGGTGACGGCGAGGTCGCGGCCTTCGTTTAATTGATCGTTCTTTAAGCCTTTCCAGTCGCCGTAGACCTTGCCGCCTTTGACGGTGTTGCCGATGACGAACATCGAATTGCCGTGGCCGTGATCGGTTCCGCGAGTGCCATTCTCGCGGGCAGTTCGGCCGAATTCGCTCATTGTGAGCACGACGACATCGTCCATACGCTTGCCAAGATCGGTCGAAAACACGGCGATCGCGGTGGAGAAATCGCGTAGCAGATTAGCCAACTGCCCTTGAGCAGGGTTATTGCCCAACGCCTGATTCGAGTGCGTGTCCCAGCCGCCCATTTCAGCGAACGCCACCTCGAGGCCGATTCCCGCTTTTATCATCTGTGCGATCTGAGCAAGCGAACGTCCAAGCGGGGTTGTCGGGTAAACGGCACCATTCTCAGGCTTGTACTGTGCTGGATTAGCCTGCTTCAGGTAATTAACCGCTTCGAAAGTTTCCTTGCCTGTCTCGCCGAGCGTGTCCTTTGAGTTCTGATCGTAGATACCCTCAAAGCCGCCTTTCATATTCTGCGAGTAGATCCCGGCCTTGATTGAGAAATCAGCCAAATTTGTCATCGCGACCGACGACGACCTGCCGTACAATGCACGCGGCAATGACTGAGTCATCGCGACGGCACGAAATGGCGACTCATCCTTTTTCGTTGTTGATTGCAGGACGCGATTGAGCCAACCGTCCTTTGTGCCCTTGTAACCGGGCGTGCCCGATTCCATATTATCCTGAGCGTCAAAGTGCGAACGCGTATTGTCCGGCGAGCCCGATGCGGTGATCACTGCCAGCTTCTTCTCCTTCCACAACGCCTCAAAAGGCTTCATCGATGGATGCAGGCCAAAGAATCCGTCGAGGTCGATCGCTCCGCCCGTCTCGTTCGGTTTCTTGATGGCGATCGTGCGGCGGAGATTGTAATATTCGCTCTCACCAAAGGGCACGACCATGTTCAGCCCATCCACCGCGCCTCGCTGAAAGATCGTGACCAGAACCTTTTTCTTGCCATAACCCTTCGTAGCGGTCTGGGCCGCCGCGAACTGATGCAAAAATTCCGGCGCCGCCGCCATAAAGCCAAAGCTAGCCAGAGAGATCCCGCTTGTCTTCAAAAAATATCGTCTGTCCATGAATAAATACCTCTATAAAACCGTTATCAGCCGGTAGTTAGACGTGTGGGCGCCGAAAATGGTCAACTTTTTTATCCGCCCTTTGCGGTCTTTGCGTCTTTGCGTGAAAATCTTCTATAGATGCGCGAAGAACTTATTAAACTTATCATCGAGAGCCTCGACCGCGATGCCGCGTCGATCAAGGCCGATTTCGCATCGGACAAAGGCGTGACCGCGAGGCACGCCGCGATCGACGACCTTCTGCCGCGTGAGATCGCCGAGCGTATCGCAGCCGCATTCCCCGCAAGCAATGAGATGCGACTAATGGACAGCTTTCGCGAGCGTAAATTCACATCAAAGTCGCTCGACAAATTTGACCCGATCATTTCGGAAATCACCTTCGCCTTTCAGGACGAACGCGTTATCGCGAAAGTCGCAGATCTTACAAACATCAAAGACGCAATAGGCGACCCGCACCTTTACGCCGGCGGGCTGAGTGCGATGGAACGCGGGCATTTTCTCAATCCGCATATCGACAATTCGCACGACGGCGAGCAAAAGAATTATCGCGTGCTCAATCTGCTCTACTACATTACGCCAGACTGGAGGAGCGAGTACGGCGGCAATCTTGAGCTGTGGGACGAAAAGGTAACTAAGCCCGTAGAGATCCCCAGCCTCTTTAACCGCCTCGTCCTAATGGGCACCGGCGATAAGACCTGGCACTCGGTCAATGAGGTGAGGGCCAACGATACCCGCCGCTGCGTTTCAAACTATTACTTCTCACCCCACAGCCCGAACGGTTACGAGACCACGCACGTAACATACTTCATGGCACGGCCCGAGCAGAAGCTTCGTCGAATATTTACCAGACTGGACAGCGATGTCCGAACGATCCTGCGAAGGGTAAAAAGAACGGGGTTTGCCCGAAGAGATGTTTTCGAAGGCTCGCAGGACAAAGATCGATAATACCGACCAACCCTTGTGTTTCCAAGTATTTAGCGGAAAATGGCCGTACAGTTTGTCCCATTTTGTCCCAGCCCCTCGCTGGGACAAATAAGTCACGTGTTTTCAACATGTTAGACAGTCTTTTCCGCTCAAAAACGCGAAATTTGAAAAGAAACAATTCACGTGTGGCACAGCCAGGCACACTTCGCCCTCGTAAAAAGAGGCTGACTTTTTTTAGTGTTTTCAAAGATCGTCTGAGAAGATCGTCACCTGGCAATTTGCCTGTACCGACGCTAGCACAGGCGAAAATAGATTGGAATAACGATCCGCCGATAATGTCACATTTCGCCGTTAATGCCGATAATGCCGCTAAACGGTGTTTTGCCCGGCCTTCACCTGATGATGACCTCATCAATAAATATCCATGGATCGCCGCCTGCTCCGAGGTGCCATGAAGGGATCTTGCCGAAATTGTACGCTCG
>JANNWQ010000417.1:0-13022 GCA_031408595.1 Acidobacteriota bacterium
GCTTCGACCGTGTTGGGAAGAGCGGCATATAGCTTAATGATCCGTAGAGCGAACCGCCGAGTTCTGACTTTCAGATCTTCGTTCTCCATTTCCACTCCTTTCAACGAGAAAAGGACAAGTTCCGAAAGTTTTATCCTTCATCCCTCATCCTTTAGTGATGGCGGAAAGGGTGGGATTCGAACCCACGGAACCCTTTTGAGGCTCACTACATTTCCAATGTAGCCAATTCAACCACTCTTGCACCCTTCCGCGAAAATAAATTGTCAAAACGCCTCGATGGCCAAGGCCACAAAAAACAATGGCGGAGAGGGTGGGATTCGAACCCACGGTACCCGTTAAGGTACGGCAGTTTTCGAGACTGCTCGATTCATCCACTCTCGCACCTCTCCGCACGAGCGAAATTAAGATAATAAGGTTTGATGTCGGGAAATTCAAGTTGGCGTGCGAAAGCGCCGTCTGATACAATTCGTCTCGTTCAAGTAAAAATTTCGACCACGTAAAGCGCCTTTTCGGGCGTAACTCAAGGAGAATCGACCATGAAGCGTCTTGTTTCTTATCTTTTGGTTCCAATTCTTTGCTCGGTCATCATCGCCCAAGGGCCGCAGGTGAAACAGACGGCTGTCGATAAAGACACGCCGAAGGTCCCGGCGACCAGCCAGCCGATAAATGCCGCGTACACAAAATCGATCATCGATAATACGACCGACAAGCAGTTTTTGACCGAACTGGTCGATCATTTACCGCTCTCGACCACCGTGCCGTCGCCGGACAAGATCATCGGTTATCCGGTGGGCACGCCGAACAAACTCACTTATACGAAAGATCAACACCGCTATTACCGTGAGCTGGAAAAGGCAACGCAGCGGGTGAAGACGTTTGTCGCTCCGGAGAAGAGTGAACAGGGAAGAGAACAGCTCACGGTCGTCGTCGGTGACGAGGCAACGCTGGCTAGGCTCGATCGGTACAAAGAGATACTTGCCAAGCTTGCCGACCCGCGAAAGATAAACGATGAGATCGCAAAGCAGCTTATCGCCGAGGGTAAGGCCGTGTATTGGGCGTCAGGTTCGATCCACTCGACGGAAACCGGATCGCCCGAGATGCTGATGGAACTCGCGTATCGCATCGCCGTCGAGGAAACGCCATTCATCCAGCAGATCCGCAAGAACGTCATCGTGATGATCACGCCGACGCTCGAGGTCGATGGCCGCGATACGATGGTAGATCTTTACAACTATCGCAAGGCTAACGAAGGCAAACGCGTCCCGGGCCTCATCTACTGGGGCAAATATGTGGCTCACGATAACAACCGCGATTCGATGGGAATGGCTCTGGCGTTGACGCGAAATCAGATGTCGATATTCCTGGATTTTCGACCAACCGTTTTACACGATCTGCACGAGTCAGTGCCGTTCTTGTACGTCTCGACAGGAACCGGGCCTTACAACGCGTGGCTCGATCCGATCGTCGTCAGCGAATGGCAAGACCTTGCGTACCACGAGGTCGAGGAGATGACGAAACGCGGTGTGCCGGGAGTTTGGACGCACGGTTTCTACGATGGGTGGGCTCCGAACTATATGTTCTACGTAGCGAACGGCCACAATTCGATCGGGCGTTTTTACGAGACATTCGGCAATGGCGGTGCGGACACGCAGGATCGCGTTGTCGGTGAACAGAGCCAGCGATCATGGTTCCGGCCAAATCCGCCAACGTCGCGCGTGAGATGGTCGCTTCGCAACAACGTTAATCTACAGCAGAGTGCCATTCTATTGGCGATGAATCATGTCGCGAATAACAAGGAAAAGTTTCTCAACAATTTTTACCTGAAGAGCAAGCGTTCCGTTGCCAAGGCAAGGACCGAAGGGCCTGCGGCTTACGTTTTGCCCGCAAGCGAAACGCGCCCGACCGAGGCTGCCGATCTTGTCAATCTGCTCAAGATGCAGGGCGTCGAAGTCCACAAACTTAGTGCCGAGGCAGATACCAAGGAAGGTAAATTTGGTGCCGGCAGCTACGTGGTTCGAATGGATCAGCCCTATTCGCGTATGGCTGATATGCTGCTCGATACGCAATATTACAACGTCAACGATCCGCGTCCGTATGACGACACAGGCTGGACACTTGGGCCGCTGCGCAATGTGAAAACCGTTCGGGTAAAGGACGAAAAAATCCTCGGTGCAGCAATGACTATGACAAATGGCCCGGCAAAAGTAACGGGCAAAGTCAATGGAGCCGGAGCGGCGGGTTGGGTCATCAATCACAATGCCGAGAGTGCCAATGCTCAGCTTAGGTATCGCCTCAAGGATGTGAAAGTCGCTGCTGCCGAAGCTGCATTCAAAGTTGGCGACAAGAACTTCAATGCCGGCTCGTACATCATCAAGGCAGAAGGGAATCCGGCGGATACTGCCGCCCGTGTTGCGAAAGAAGCGACTGAACTCGGCCTGACGGCAACTGCCGTCGACAAGATTCCCGAAGTCGCAAACCACGCGGTTTCGACGCCTCGCATCGCGCTTGTTCACACGTGGATCAATACACAGAACGAGGGCTGGTATCGCATTGAGCTTGATCGGCTCGGTATTCCGTACGATTACATTTCCGATCAGGTGCTCGGCCAGACGCCGAATTTGCGTGAGAAGTGGGATGTGATTATTTTTGGTCCGGTCGGCGGTAGTGCTCAAGCAATCGTTCGTGGTATTCCTAAATTTAGCGAATCTGAGGCTCCAATTCCCTGGAAAGCAAGCGCACTAACTCCGAATATGGGACTCTCGCCGGATCAAACTGATGATATTCGCGGCGGCATGGGAATTCAGGGAATCGCGAATTTGAATAAGTTTGTCGAGGGCGGCGGCTTGTTTGTAACCGTTACCGGAAACGCGTCGATCCCGATCGATTTTGGGATCACGTCCGGTGTCTCGATCCAGGAATCAACCGTTTTGAACGCCCGCGGTTCAGTCGTCAACGCAACATTTGCCGACCGACGCAGCCCGATAGCTTATGGCTATGACGAAGGGCTGGCTGTCTATTTCAATCAATCGCCGTTGCTACAAGTTGGTGGCGGTGGTGGAGGCGGCGGCGGTTTTCCGGGAGCGGGGGCCGGAGGAGCAACGCGACCTACGGGGCGTGGTTCGTTGACTGATCCGGACGTTGTTCAGGGACGCAAGCCTATGGAACCAGTTGCACCTGGAGTCGGCGGAGGCGGCGGAGTTGGTGGCGGGCAGCAGCCTCAGCCACCTGTATCGTCGCAGCCGCGAGTTGTACTCCGGTTTGCCCCCGAACGCGATCTGCTCGTCAGCGGAATGCTCGCGGGTGGAGCCGAACTTGCGGGTAAAGCGGCCGTGGTTGATGTTCCGGTGGGCAAAGGCCACGTTGTGATGTTTGCCAACAACCCGATGTGGCGGCATCAGACACATGGCAGTTTTTCGCTGCTTTTTAATGCGATCCTGCACTACGACAACCTTGGTGTTGGGCGAGCCGCTCCGGCGGCAAGGCCGGTAGGTGGTGAGGAAGAGGAATATCAGGAGCAATAAGAGGGCGTGATCTTAGACAAGCGCGAGTTTGGTTTATTTTCCAGCCCGCGCTTTTTTGTAGAGGTTTGCGTTATAATCAAAGGCATGAAAGAGTACGTCGAAAAGCGAAATGGCGGGTATTACATCAAGGGCAAGCGCGTGTCACTTGATTCCATAGTCTATTCACTCCGTCGCGGTCAGTCTCCGAAGTCGACCCAGGAGTCTTTTCCTACATTAACCCTCGAAGAGGTATATGGTGGGTTGGCCTTCTATTTTGCCAATCAGGAGGCGGTTGACGCCGCCATTCTTGAAGATGAGCTTGGCTTTGAACGGGATCTCGCAGCTAGCAAGAAGGCGAACCCGGAGTGGTATCGTAAAATGGACTTGGCTCGTCAGGCGAGAAAGGAAGCTTTACTTGAAAAGGCATGAAAGTGAGATTTCAGGCGGACGCGGATCTGAATCAGGACATCGTCAAAGGGATACTTCTCAGAGTTCCGGAATTGACTTTAAAACGGCAAACGAATCTCAGTTGGAGGGAGTTCCGGATGAAGTCGTTCTCTCGATTGCCGCTGCCGAAGGGAGAGTTTTGGTTACACACGATCGTCAGACCATGCCCACGCATTTTGGTGCTTTTATTGAGCAGTCAATTAGTTCGGGCGTCATTGTCGCAGTAAAGAAATTGCCGATTAGGGCGGTCATCGATGACCTGATAGACATCTGGATCTACTCGGATGCGGAAGACTTCGAAAACCGAATACGATTCCTACCGTGGTAATTACCCTTTAAGAAACAAAACTGGTTTCAAGGCCGTAGTAGGCTACGATTCTTTAACTACTAGGAGATAGGAATGATTAGATCGTTGTTGAGCATTTTCTCATTATTCATCATCATCGTGATCGGCAAGTTCGTGATCGTTGCACAAGATATGAAACCACCCGTTGCTAAGAAAGTTCCCAAGGTCTTGAAGATCCATGGTTATAAGATCACGGATAACTACGCGTGGATGCGCGATCGCAATAAAGACAAAGATCCGGCGGTCATAGACTATTTGAACGCTGAGAATAAGTACACCGAGGGCTTTATGGGCAAGCACCAGCCGCTTGCCGATACGCTCTATAAGGAGATGCTGGGCCGGATCAAGCAGACCGACCTTAGCGTGCCGACGAGGATCGGAGACTATTGGTACTTCAATAAGACCGAAGAAGGCAAACAGTATCCGACCTATCTTCGAAGCAAGACCCGCGACGGAGTCAACGCAGAAATTTTACTCGATCAAAACGAGATGGCAAAGGGATCGAAATACTTTGCGATCGGAGCATTTGAGGTCAGCGACGACGGGAATTGGCTGGCATTTTCGACCGACACGACGGGTTATCGTCAGTACACGTTGCAGTTCAAAGATCTGGAAACAGGCAAGATTCTCGGTGACAAGATCGAGCGAGTTACTTCGACCGAATGGTCGGCCGACGGCAAATATTTTTTCTACGGCCAGGAGGATGATGTCTCGAAACGCTCGGACAAGATCTTTCGCCATACGGTAGGATCGACCGGGCCGGATACATTGCTCTTCGAAGAAAAAGACGTTCTTTTCAATTCGGGTATTGGCCGTTCGCGTGATAAGAAGATGATGTTCATCCAGTCGGGTGCGGCAACGATGAGCGAATATCGCTATCTTTCGGCTGACACGCCGCTTGGCGACTGGAAAATGCTCAGTCCGCGACGTGAGAATCACGAGCACTCGGTGGATTTCGACAGTGGTGAATTCTACATCACGACGAACAAGGATGCCGAGAATTTTAAGGTAATGCGTGCTCCTCTCGCCGACCCATCCGAGGCGAATTGGAAGGATTTTATTCCGCACAATCCTGCAGTAAAGGTCGATGGAATTAGCTTTTTCAAAGATTACGCCGTCGTTTCAGAGCTTGAGAAGGGGCTCGAATACATTCGTGTGATGGACCGCAAAAGTCGGCGGGCCGATATGCGCATCGCGACCGACGAGAGTGTCTACACGATGGGCCTTGGCGGCAATCCGGAATACAACACGCCGTATGTTCGTTACAATTATTCATCGATGATCACGCCGAATTCGACCTACGAATTCGATCTCAAAACCCGACAGAGCACACTCGTGAAGCAGCAGGAAATTCCAAGTGGGCACGATAAGAATAACTACGAAACGATGCGGGTCTGGGTGCCTGCACGTGACGGTGTAAAGGTTCCGGTCTCGATCATCATGAAAAAAGGGACCAAGCTCGACGGCAAAGCTCCGATGCTGCTTTATGCTTACGGTTCGTATGGGATCTCGATGACGCCTAATTTTTCGACCGCCCGACTGAGCCTTGTCGATCGCGGGATGATCTACGCGATCGCACACATTCGCGGCGGCAGCGAGCTCGGGGAGAGATGGCGACAGGATGGGCGTATGTTCAAGAAGATGAATACGTTCAATGATTTCATCGACTCGGCGAAGTGGCTTATCTCCAATAAATACACGGCCGCAGACCGCCTTGTAATCCAGGGCGGCAGCGCCGGCGGCCTTTTGATGGGTGTGGTTGTTAATCAGTCGCCCGAGACATTTAAGGCCGCAATCGCACAGGTGCCGTTCGTTGATGTGATGAACACGATGCTCGACGAGACGCTGCCACTTACGACCGGCGAGTGGATCGAGTGGGGTAACCCGAACGAGAAGAAAGCATGGGATTACATGGTCACGTATTCACCGTACGAGAATGTGAAGGCGCAGAAATATCCCAACATGCTGATCGAAGCGTCGCTAAATGACAGTCAGGTTCCGTATTGGGAAGCTGCGAAGTTGGCAGCAAAGCTTCGTGAAATGAAGACCGATAGTAACGTCATTCTCTTAAAGACGAATATGGGTGCTGGGCACGGTGGGGCTTCGGGACGGTACGACAGGCTCAAGGAAGTAGCGTTTAGCTACGCCTATGCGCTGACTCAGGTTGGGATAATGAAATAGTAACGCACCCAAACAATACAAAACGCGATGCCGGAAATTTCCGGCATCGCGTTTTGTATTGTTTGGGTGCGTTACTATTTCATTATCCCAACCTGAGTCAGCGCATAGGCGTAGCTAAACGCTACTTCCTTGAGCCTGTCGTACCGTCCCGAAGCCCCACCGTGCCCAGCACCCATATTCGTCTTTAAGAGAATGACGTTACTATCGGTCTTCATTTCACGAAGCTTTGCTGCCAACTTCGCAGCTTCCCAATACGGAACCTGACTGTCATTTAGCGACGCTTCGATCAGCATGTTGGGATATTTCTGCGCCTTCACATTCTCGTACGGTGAATACGTGACCATGTAATCCCATGCTTTCTTCTCGTTCGGGTTACCCCACTCGATCCACTCGCCGGTCGTAAGTGGCAGCGTCTCGTCGAGCATCGTGTTCATCACATCAACGAACGGCACCTGTGCGATTGCGGCCTTAAATGTCTCGGGCGACTGATTAACAACCACACCCATCAAAAGGCCGCCGGCGCTGCCGCCCTGGATTACAAGGCGGTCTGCGGCCGTGTATTTATTGGAGATAAGCCACTTCGCCGAGTCGATGAAATCATTGAACGTATTCATCTTCTTGAACATACGCCCATCCTGTCGCCATCTCTCCCCGAGCTCGCTGCCGCCGCGAATGTGTGCGATCGCGTAGATCATCCCGCGATCGACAAGGCTCAGTCGGGCGGTCGAAAAATTAGGCGTCATCGAGATCCCATACGAACCGTAAGCATAAAGCAGCATCGGAGCTTTGCCGTCGAGCTTGGTCCCTTTTTTCATGATGATCGAGACCGGAACCTTTACACCGTCACGTGCAGGCACCCAGACCCGCATCGTTTCGTAGTTATTCTTATCGTGCCCACTTGGAATTTCCTGCTGCTTCACGAGTGTGCTCTGTCGGGTTTTGAGATCGAATTCGTAGGTCGAATTCGGCGTGATCATCGATGAATAATTGTAACGAACATACGGCGTGTTGTATTCCGGATTGCCGCCAAGGCCCATCGTGTAGACACTCTCGTCGGTCGCGATGCGCATATCGGCCCGCCGACTTTTGCGGTCCATCACACGAATGTATTCGAGCCCCTTCTCAAGCTCTGAAACGACGGCGTAATCTTTGAAAAAGCTAATTCCATCGACCTTTACTGCAGGATTGTGCGGAATAAAATCCTTCCAATTCGCCTCGGATGGGTCGGCGAGAGGAGCACGCATTACCTTAAAATTCTCGGCATCCTTGTTCGTCGTGATGTAGAATTCACCACTGTCGAAATCCACCGAGTGCTCGTGATTCTCACGTCGCGGACTGAGCATTTTCCAGTCGCCAAGCGGCGTGTCAGCCGAAAGATAGCGATATTCGCTCATCGTTGCCGCACCCGACTGGATGAACATCATCTTCTTATCACGCGAACGGCCAATACCCGAATTGAAAAGAACGTCTTTTTCTTCGAAGAGCAATGTATCCGGCCCGGTCGATCCTACCGTATGGCGAAAGATCTTGTCCGAGCGTTTCGAGACATCATCCTCCTGGCCGTAGAAAAAATATTTGCCGTCGGCCGACCATTCGGTCGAAGTAACTCGCTCGATCTTGTCACCGAGAATCTTGCCTGTTTCCAGATCTTTGAACTGCAACGTGTACTGACGATAACCCGTCGTGTCGGTCGAAAATGCCAGCCAATTCCCGTCGTCGCTGACCTCAAATGCTCCGATCGCAAAGTATTTCGATCCCTTTGCCATCTCGTTTTGATCGAGTAAAATTTCTGCGTTGACTCCGTCGCGGGTCTTGCTTCGAAGATAGGTCGGATACTGTTTGCCTTCTTCGGTCTTATTGAAGTACCAATAGTCTCCGATCCTCGTCGGCACGCTAAGGTCGGTCTGCTTGATCCGGCCCAGCATCTCCTTATAGAGCGTATCGGCAAGCGGCTGGTGCTTGCCCATAAAGCCCTCGGTGTACTTATTCTCAGCGTTCAAATAGTCTATGACCGCCGGATCTTTGTCTTTATTGCGATCGCGCATCCACGCGTAGTTATCCGTGATCTTATAACCATGGATCTTCAAGACCTTGGGAACTTTCTTAGCAACGGGTGGTTTCATATCTTGTGCAACGATCACGAACTTGCCGATCACGATGATGATGAATAATGAGAAAATGCTCAACAACGATCTAATCATTCCTATCTCCTAGTAGTTAAAGAATCGTAGCCTACTACGGCCTTGAAACCAGTTTTGTTTCTTAAAGGGTAATTACCACGGTAGGAATCGTATTCGGTTTTCGAAGTCTTCCGCATCCGAGTAGATCCAGATGTCTATCAGGTCATCGATGACCGCCCTAATCGGCAATTTCTTTACTGCGACAATGACGCCCGAACTAATTGACTGCTCAATAAAAGCACCAAAATGCGTGGGCATGGTCTGACGATCGTGTGTAACCAAAACTCTCCCTTCGGCAGCGGCAATCGAGAGAACGACTTCATCCGGAACTCCCTCCAACTGAGATTCGTTTGCCGTTTTAAAGTCAATTCCGGAACTCTGAGAAGTATCCCTTTGACGATGTCCTGATTCAGATCCGCGTCCGCCTGAAATCTCACTTTCATGCCTTTTCAAGTAAAGCTTCCTTTCTCGCCTGACGAGCCAAGTCCATTTTACGATACCACTCCGGGTTCGCCTTCTTGCTAGCTGCGAGATCCCGTTCAAAGCCAAGCTCATCTTCAAGAATGGCGGCGTCAACCGCCTCCTGATTGGCAAAATAGAAGGCCAACCCACCATATACCTCTTCGAGGGTTAATGTAGGAAAAGACTCCTGGGTCGACTTCGGAGACTGACCGCGACGGAGTGAATAGACTATGGAATCAAGTGACACGCGCTTGCCCTTGATGTAATACCCGCCATTTCGCTTTTCGACGTACTCTTTCATGCCTTTGATTATAACGCAAACCTCTACAAAAAAGCGCGGGCTGGAAAATAAACCAAACTCGCGCTTGTCTAAGATCACGCCCTCTTATTGCTCCTGATATTCCTCTTCCTCACCACCTACCGGCCTTGCCGCCGGAGCGGCTCGCCCAACACCAAGGTTGTCGTAGTGCAGGATCGCATTAAAAAGCAGCGAAAAACTGCCATGTGTCTGATGCCGCCACATCGGGTTGTTGGCAAACATCACAACGTGGCCTTTGCCCACCGGAACATCAACCACGGCCGCTTTACCCGCAAGTTCGGCTCCACCCGCGAGCATTCCGCTGACGAGCAGATCGCGTTCGGGGGCAAACCGGAGTACAACTCGCGGCTGCGACGATACAGGTGGCTGAGGCTGCTGCCCGCCACCAACTCCGCCGCCTCCGCCGACTCCAGGTGCAACTGGTTCCATAGGCTTGCGTCCCTGAACAACGTCCGGATCAGTCAACGAACCACGCCCCGTAGGTCGCGTTGCTCCTCCGGCCCCCGCTCCCGGAAAACCGCCGCCGCCTCCACCACCGCCACCAACTTGTAGCAACGGCGATTGATTGAAATAGACAGCCAGCCCTTCGTCATAGCCATAAGCTATCGGGCTGCGTCGGTCGGCAAATGTTGCGTTGACGACTGAACCGCGGGCGTTCAAAACGGTTGATTCCTGGATCGAGACACCGGACGTGATCCCAAAATCGATCGGGATCGACGCGTTTCCGGTAACGGTTACAAACAAGCCGCCGCCCTCGACAAACTTATTCAAATTCGCGATTCCCTGAATTCCCATGCCGCCGCGAATATCATCAGTTTGATCCGGCGAGAGTCCCATATTCGGAGTTAGTGCGCTTGCTTTCCAGGGAATTGGAGCCTCAGATTCGCTAAATTTAGGAATACCACGAACGATTGCTTGAGCACTACCGCCGACCGGACCAAAAATAATCACATCCCACTTCTCACGCAAATTCGGCGTCTGGCCGAGCACCTGATCGGAAATGTAATCGTACGGAATACCGAGCCGATCAAGCTCAATGCGATACCAGCCCTCGTTCTGTGTATTGATCCACGTGTGAACAAGCGCGATGCGAGGCGTCGAAACCGCGTGGTTTGCGACTTCGGGAATCTTGTCGACGGCAGTTGCCGTCAGGCCGAGTTCAGTCGCTTCTTTCGCAACACGGGCGGCAGTATCCGCCGGATTCCCTTCTGCCTTGATGATGTACGAGCCGGCATTGAAGTTCTTGTCGCCAACTTTGAATGCAGCTTCGGCAGCAGCGACTTTCACATCCTTGAGGCGATACCTAAGCTGAGCATTGGCACTCTCGGCATTGTGATTGATGACCCAACCCGCCGCTCCGGCTCCATTGACTTTGCCCGTTACTTTTGCCGGGCCATTTGTCATAGTCATTGCTGCACCGAGGATTTTTTCGTCCTTTACCCGAACGGTTTTCACATTGCGCAGCGGCCCAAGTGTCCAGCCTGTGTCGTCATACGGACGCGGATCGTTGACGTTGTAATATTGCGTATCGAGCAGCATATCAGCCATACGCGAATAGGGCTGATCCATTCGAACCACGTAGCTGCCGGCACCAAATTTACCTTCCTTGGTATCTGCCTCGGCACTAAGTTTGTGGACTTCGACGCCCTGCATCTTGAGCAGATTGACAAGATCGGCAGCCTCGGTCGGGCGCGTTTCGCTTGCGGGCAAAACGTAAGCCGCAGGCCCTTCGGTCCTTGCCTTGGCAACGGAACGCTTGCTCTTCAGGTAAAAATTGTTGAGAAACTTTTCCTTGTTATTCGCGACATGATTCATCGCCAATAGAATGGCACTCTGCTGTAGATTAACGTTGTTGCGAAGCGACCATCTCACGCGCGACGTTGGCGGATTTGGCCGGAACCATGATCGCTGGCTCTGTTCACCGACAACGCGATCCTGCGTGTCCGCACCGCCATTGCCGAATGTCTCGTAAAAACGCCCGATCGAATTGTGGCCGTTCGCTACGTAGAACATATAGTTCGGAGCCCACCCATCGTAGAAACCGTGCGTCCAAACTCCCGGCACACCGCGTTTCGTCATCTCCTCGACCTCGTGGTACGCAAGGTCTTGCCATTCGCTGACGACGATCGGATCGAGCCACGCGTTGTAAGGCCCGGTTCCTGTCGAGACGTACAAGAACGGCACTGACTCGTGCAGATCGTGTAAAACGGTTGGTCGAAAATCCAGGAATATCGACATCTGATTTCGCGTCAACGCCAGAGCCATTCCCATCGAATCGCGGTTGTTATCGTGAGCCACATATTTGCCCCAGTAGATGAGGCCCGGGACGCGTTTGCCTTCGTTAGCCTTGCGATAGTTGTAAAGATCTACCATCGTATCGCGGCCATCGACCTCGAGCGTCGGCGTGATCATCACGATGACGTTCTTGCGGATCTGCTGGATGAATGGCGTTTCCTCGACGGCGATGCGATACGCGAGTTCCATCAGCATCTCGGGCGATCCGGTTTCCGTCGAGTGGATCGAACCTGACGCCCAATACACGGCCTTACCCTCGGCGATAAGCTGCTTTGCGATCTCATCGTTTATCTTTCGCGGGTCGGCAAGCTTGGCAAGTATCTCTTTGTACCGATCGAGCCTAGCCAGCGTTGCCTCGTCACCGACGACGACCGTGAGCTGTTCTCTTCCCTGTTCACTCTTCTCCGGAGCGACAAACGTCTTCACCCGCTGCGTTGCCTTTTCCAGCTCACGGTAATAGCGGTGTTGATCTTTCGTATAAGTGAGTTTGTTCGGCGTGCCCACCGGATAACCGATGATCTTGTCCGGCGACGGCACGGTGGTCGAGAGCGGTAAATGATCGACCAGTTCGGTCAAAAACTGCTTGTCGGTCGTATTATCGATGATCGATTTTGTGTACGCGGCATTTATCGGCTGGCTGGTCGCCGGGACCTTCGGCGTGTCTTTATCGACAGCCGTCTGTTTCACCTGCGGCCCTTGGGCGATGATGACCGAGCAAAGAATTGGAACCAAAAGATAAGAAACAAGACGCTTCATGGTCGATTCTCCTTGAGTTACGCCCGAAAAGGCGCTTTACGTGGTCGAAATTTTTACTTGAACGAGACGAATTGTATCAGACGGCGCTTTCGCACGCCAACTTGAATTTCCCGACATCAAACCTTATTATCTTAATTTCGCTCGTGCGGAGAGGTGCGAGAGTGGATGAATCGAGCAGTCTCGAAAACTGCCGTACCTTAACGGGTACCGTGGGTTCGAATCCCACCCTCTCCGCCATTGTTTTTTGTGGCCTTGGCCATCGAGGCGTTTTGACAATTTATTTTCGCGGAAGGGTGCAAGAGTGGTTGAATTGGCTACATTGGAAATGTAGTGAGCCTCAAAAGGGTTCCGTGGGTTCGAATCCCACCCTTTCCGCCATCACTAAAGGATGAGGGATGAAGGATAAAACTTTCGGAACTTGTCCTTTTCTCGTTGAAAGGAGTGGAAATGGAGAACGAAGATCTGAAAGTCAGAACTCGGCGGTTCGCTCTACGGATCATTAAGCTATATGCCGCTCTTCCCAACACGGTCGAAGC
>JANNWQ010000418.1:0-3797 GCA_031408595.1 Acidobacteriota bacterium
GAACTGGCAGACGACGATCAATGACTTCCTGCCACCTGCACCTGCTGGCCCGTATGCCCAGCCAGGCAGCACGGTGGGCGGAACCATCGCTCAGACGATGTTCGGTAACTTCGGACAGCTCGATGGCAACGGAGTGTGGACCCTGTATGTCCGTGATGACAACGGAGGCGACTCTCCGACGGTCGTCAACGGACAGATACTGGGCGGATGGGGCCTCGAACTGCTGGCTGCTACAGCAAGCGGTGTCGAAGTCTCAGGCCGTGTCCTGACACCTGACGGACGCGGGCTTCGAAACGCTACCGTCAGCATGGTCGACAGCCAGGGCGTGGTAAGAACGGCAACGACATCGAGCTTCGGCTACTACTCGTTCGACTCGGTCGAGGCTGGCTCAAGCGTAGTCATGAACGTCCAGTCCAGACGCTACCGCTTCGCCCCACGCATCATCCAGGTCATCGACACCCTCACAGATGTCGACTTCACCGGCCAGGAATAACAACCCAAGGTCGATGGTCAACAAACGACCATCGACCAACAACCCTAACCAAAAAGGCGGCTCACACGAGTCGCCTTTTTTCTCACTACAAATATATTTTTACGTCATGGCAAAGCTCATGCCCCATTCGGGTCGCCAATCTCGTTTACACATGTGGGGCACTTTGAGTAGATATTTGCGGTTAATTTCTAAGCGTGTTATTTTACTCGTTCGACCAAACCCCTGATAGATTAATTGTTGTCCTCGTTTTGCTGAGGCCGTTTCGATCATATTTTTGGAGAGATAAACCATGAAAAAGTCTTTTCTACACGTACATTTGTACCGAATTACGTCTGCAATATTCTTGTTTCTTACCCTTTTCGCTTTGTGCTCAGTCGACATAGCGGCTCAAACCCGCAGTGGAGGTGGCGATCCAGGCAAACTCTGGCGAAGTGCCGATCAGTCACGAGTCCCCGAGCGAGGACGACGTCAGGTCTTACCCGAGCGATCAGTCGCTTTTCGGCTCGATGCTCAGGCCTTGAAAGGACTGATGCGGGCGATGCCGCTCGAATTTACCAGCGAAGCCCGAGCAACTTCGGTTGTTATGGAAGTCCCGATGCCGGACGGTAGCCTATCGCGTTTTCGCATTGAGGATTCGTCTGTGCTAGCTCCACATTTGGCTAAGGCTTTTCCATCGTGGCGGACGTTTCATGGTTATGGGATCGATGATCCGACGGCGACCGCAAGGTTTGACTGGACCAAAGCCGGTTTCCACGGCTATGTCTTAACGGGGAAAGGAACGGTCTATATCGATCCAATGCAGGAGAACGATACCGAAAACTATCTCGTCTATTACAAGCACGAATATGGCGACGCGACGGCGTTCAGATGCGGATCTGACGATCTTGATCTCGGCCTGACGATCACTGAACTCGAAGCCCCCGCAGCCCCGGCATTCTCCTTTGGTGCGGCAATTCGAACCTATCGGCTTGCGGTAGCAACGACTGGCGAGTGGGCTCGCGGAACTACAACCTCGACCGATCCGCAGACTGTACGCACGGCCGCACTGGCCGCTATGACCACAAGCGTCAATCGCCTTAACGCCATCTTTCGCAAAGAGATCGCCGTTACGTTTCAGCTAGTAAATCCCCCGATCGCTAATGATGCAACGAATATTGTCTTTGACAATCCTGCGACCGACCCGTACGACAATACCGATTCGGAAGCACAGCTGACGGTCAACCAGACTACTGTCGATACCCGAGTTGGTACGGCAAACTACGACGTGGGCCATCTTTACGGAACGGGCGGCGGCGGCGTGGCAGCTTCCCCGTCAGTTTGCTCGACGCAAAAAGCTCAGGGTTATTCAGCACGTGCAGGATTCTATGGTGATCCATTCACCGTCGATTATGTTGCTCACGAGATCGGCCATCAATTCGGCGGTAGCCATACGTATAACAACCGCGACAACGGCGGTGCCTGTACAACGCGCTCGACCACAAACGCATTTGAGGTAGCCAGCGGTTCGACGCTGATGTCGTACGTCGGCATTTGTAATATTCGTAACCTGCAGCAGTATGTCGATACCGGAATTCCCGCTTTTCACATTCGCAGCCTGACACAAATGGTCGCGAATATTCAGGATCCCGATAACGGAGGCTCTTGCGGTGTTCCAACCGGAACGAACAGCATCCCGACCGTATCGGCTGGCGGTAACTTTACGATCCCCAAACTTACGCCATTTACCTTGACCGCTCAGGGAAATGACGCCGACCCGGCCGACGTGCCGAATCTCGTTTATTCTTGGGAACAGTACGACCTTTCGCCGTCGGGCACCGGTCAACTCGGCACACCTGCACTCGGCTACGATGTGGACACCGATGGCGTACAGCGTTCGCTGTTCCGTGCCTATTCGCCGGTGGCAAGTGCGTCGCGGACATTTCCGAGCATGGCATTTGTTCTCAATCCGGCCAACAACAACCCGGCAGGCAGCAACAATCCGCCGCTGGAGTACCAGGGCAATCATCCGACCGGGGCACCCGGAGCGGTCTGCCAGGCTGGAAACAACTGCGTTATCGGTGAGAATCTGCCGTCGATCGCCCGGACGATGAACTTCCGCGTCGCGATCCGCGACGGCCGCGGCGGCATCGCGGATGCCGGAATGCAGGTCACCACGGTCAACACCAGCGGACCGTTTCAAGTGACGACGCAGAACACGCCATCGGCTTGGGCAGTCGGCTCAACACAGACGGTCACGTGGGACGTCGTCGGTACCGACGGAGCTCCGATCAGTGCGACGAACGTAAACATTCTCTTATCAACGGATGGCGGCCAGTCGTTTCCGATAACGCTGCTTGCCAATGCCCCGAACAATGGTACCGCCCAGGTCACAGTTCCCAATAACGCGACTGCGCAGGCACGAACTAAGGTTGCCGGGGCAGGCAATATCTTCTTTGACATCAACAATGCCAATTTCGAGATAACCGGCGGTTCGCCCGCAGTCTCAGTAGGCAATGCGACGGGTGGCGAAGGCCCGACCGGCGACAACCCAGAGGGCGATCCGCTTGCCTTTACGATCACCCTGTCATCGGCAAGCGCTCAGCCGGTAACAGTTAGGGTCAATACCAACGGCATAACCGCGACCGAGGGCGGTGATTTTGAATCAGTCGATAATCTCGATGTTGTGTTCCCGGCGGGTACGCTTTCGCGGACAGTTTCGGTTCCGATCGTCGAAGATCCGGGCGACGAGCCGGACGAGACCTTCTCACTCGACGTTGCAAGTGCAACCGGTGCGACCGTGTCGGACGGCCAAGGCATCGGCACGATCATTGATGACGATCTACCGGCGATCGAGACGATGGAATTTTCGTCCGTTGCATACACTGACGACGAATCGCAATTTGCCGTCGTAACCGTTAACAGGGTTGGCGATCTGCTCAATCCATCGAGCGTCACATTTGCGACCGTTGCAGGCGGCACGGCAACCGGTGGTGCGACTTGCACAGGCAATACGGACTACATCGCGCAAGCGGCGACGAACGTGGCTTTCGCCGTCGGTGAAGCCACCAGAACGGTCAGCGTCGAGTTGTGCCGCGATGTCGCGGTCGATGCGGATGAAACCTTTCAAGTACGACTGACGAACCCCGTCGGCGGGGCTCTTGGCACACCGAGCATCGCCACAGTTCGGATCAACGATACGGCGAATCAGCATCGCAATACGACCGCGATATCAACGTTTCAAGGTATTGCGGCGGCACCGTATCCCTCGAACATCGTCGTGACCGGTGGCCCGAGCAATGTTCAGCGGGTTCGCGTTACGTTGTAC
>JANNWQ010000419.1:0-14729 GCA_031408595.1 Acidobacteriota bacterium
AAAATAACCAAGCGGAACGGTATTGGAATAATCCCACGTGCGGCCACGGTCAAAGCTGATGTTTACTCCTCCGTCGTTGCCCTGGATGATGTGGTTCGAGTCATTCGGATTGATCCAAAATCCGTGTGTATCGGCATGAGGAGCACGGGAAAAATTACCCGTCCAAGTCCGGCCACCGTCTTCCGAATGTTGCATCGCTACTCCAGCGAGCCACAACCGCTGTTCATTATTAGGGTCAACCTTCAGCTTCGAAAAATACATCGGCCGTGGGACTGCAGCGATCTCAGCCATTTTTGTCCAGGTCTCGCCCTTGTCCGTCGAACGGTAGACTCCACCATTTGCGTGTTCGATTGTGGTGTAAACAATATCGGTATTCTTCGTGTAGATAGCGATAGAAATACGGCCCGTTTCGAGCAGGTTGTCAGGTCGAGGGGTCGGGGCATTGTCCGTATTGTACGGCATCCCGGCGGTCACCATTTTCCACGTATCACCGCCATCAACGCTCTTATAGAGAGCACTGTGCGGACCGCTGCCATTGAAACCGAAAACTGTTCTCCGACGCTGATACATCGCGGCATAGAGAACGGAGGGGCTCTCGTGATCGATCACCAATTCGGTCGCACCAGTATCATCGTTAACCTTAAGTACGTGCGCCCAGGTCTTGCCGCCGTCAGTTGTCTTATAAACGCCACGCTCCGGCGATGCTCCCCACAGATTTCCTGTCGCCGCAACCCACACGGTGTCAGGGTTCGTAGGATGGATTACCACCCGGGCGATCGCCAACGTCTTTTCGAGGCCCATGTTCTTCCAGGTCTTGCCGGCGTCCATCGATTTGTAAACACCGTTGCCCCACGAGGAACTCTGCCGGTTGTTCGATTCACCGCTACCCGCCCATACGATCTGCGGGTTTGACGGAGCGACCGCTACATCGCCGACCGTCGCAACCGCTTCTTTGTCAAAGAGGGTTTCCCAGGTGGTTCCGCCATTCACAGATTTCAAGATACCCGCGGAGGCCATCGCCGCATATATGACTTTCGGATCCTGAATTGGAACCTCAATGTCATTGACGCGTCCGCCCATCGTCGCCGGGCCGATCTCGCGAAAACGAAGGCTTTGGATCGCCGATTCAAACGGCTTTGCAGCCGGTTGATCCGGTGCTGTCGCGGGCCGCGTCTGAGCGAGTATCGGGAAAACGGAAAGCAGTAGTACTAACCCGGAAAGGCCAATGCCGCCGAGCACACGGAGTTTTGTCATCTTTCAAAATCCTCGAAAATACAAATTTTTAGGGTAAAGCTGTGTTCCAAAAACAGTTTGTACTGGTTTGAATGCTTTTCAATTTAGGACAGTTCTTTTGGATTAGCAACTAATACGAGGGCTGAAAGCAGATGGTTTACAAAAGTTTACATTGTGAAACGCAGGCGAACGTTTCGTATCAAAATATCCATTTGGTATAAAAAGCCGGAATCGGTGTGTAAAACCTGACACAAAGCGAGCTGTTTTCACCTACAACCTCCGCCGTCAAACTATCACCCCGTTCACCGCAACCACCCCGCACGCTTCAAATTCCGTGTTCAACGCCAATGTCGGCGAACCGGCGTCGGTCGAAGCTCGCTCGTCCATTGATTAGCTTCGGGTTGGATGTTACTCTGACTCAAATTCAGAAGAAACCTACAAATTAAAAGTTCAGCGATCGGGTTTGCGTTTTGCAGTTTATTCATAAGCCGCGGAACGCCTAGGTCCATTGAAAAAACGCCTTATGTTGTCCAGAAGATCAATCTCAATACTACTGCTATTGTTTTGCATCGCATCGTTGCCGGCTTTTGCCCAACAGGCTAAACGAGCCCTGAAACTCGATGATCTTTTCAAGATCAAGAATGTCAGTGACCCACGCGTTTCACCCGACGGGCAATGGGTTGCGTATGTCGTTTCGAGTACTGATGTTGTTGCCGACAAGTCGGACTCGAACATTTGGATGGTGAGTTTTGATGGCAAAACAGATCGCCAGATCACTTTTTCCACCGACAGCGAAACATCGCCACGCTGGAGCCCCGACGGAAAATACCTGTCTTTCGTATCATCCAGGCCCGGGCCAAACCGCGGCAGCCAGATCTGGATCCTGGACCGAAATGGTGGCGAAGCCAGACAATTCACCGAACTCAAAGGAAGGCTGCAGAGTTATGAATGGGCTCCGGATTCAAAGCGGATCGCGATGGTGATCGGCGATCCCGATCCGGATGCGGCGGAAACCCCGGCGGCAGGAGCAACGGCAAAGCCGCCAAAACCGATCGTCCTCGATCGGTACAAATTCAAGCAAGATGGCCAAGGCTATCTAACCTCAGTCCGCAAGAGCTACATTTACCTCTACGACATCGCCGGCAAAAAGCTCGAGCGCCTGACGAAAGGTAAGTGGGACGAGGGCTCACCGGTTTGGTCGCCGGACGGCGGCCGGATCGCGTTTACGAGCAACCACAAAGCCGAACCAGATCGCGATCCCAGTTCTCAGATCTATGTGGTAGATGCTAAGGCCGGAGCGACGGAGAAGCAGGTCACGCCAAATACGAGCGGCGGCGGCCGCCCCGAATGGAGTCCGGACGGAAAGACGCTGGTCTTCCTTGAATCTGACGAACTCAAGTACGGAGCTTACAACATGAACCATCTGACGACGGTCTCGTCCGATGGGGGTTCGGCACCGGTCAGGGTCAAGGCGGCCGAGGATCTAGACCGCGGCGTCTCGAATCCTGACTTTTCGGCAGACGGGCGGTCGGTAAATTTCCTCGTGACCGATGATATGTCCGTGTATCCAGCCAGAGTCGATCTTGCGACGGGCAAGCTTGAACGTCTGATGGCTCCGCCGACAGTTATTTCAAACTGGGATCACGCCGGCGGCAAGGTCGCCGTGCTTTCGGGTGACGACAGCAAGGCCACGGAGATCTATTCTCTCGAAAATGGTGCGCTGAGACAGATCACACGGCATAACGATGAATTCTTCGCCGGGATAAATTGGCCGACTACCGAGGAAGTGAGATTTGCGAGTAAGGATGGCACTCAAGTCAGTGCCCTGCTCACTTACCCGACCGGCTATGTCAAAGGTACAAAGGTGCCGTTATTGCTCAGGATACATGGCGGCCCGAACGGCCAGGATCAGCATTCATTTGCGGCCGAGCGGCAGTTTCTTGCGGCAAATGGCTATGCCGTACTAGCCGTCAATTATCGCGGCAGCTCGGGCCGAGGGCAGAAGTTCTCACGAGCGATCTTTGCAAATTGGGGCCAACTTGAGGTGCAGGATCTTCACGCCGGTGTCGATCACGTCATCAAAATGGGAGTTGCCGACCCCGACAAACTTGGTGTCGGAGGTTGGAGCTATGGCGGCATCCTGACTGACTATCTGATCGCGAGCGACAACCGTTTCAAAGCCGCGACCAGCGGGGCCGGGACCGCGTTTACGGTCTCGTATTATGGCACCGACCATTACATCACTCAGTATGACAATGAGATCGGGCCCCCATGGGATCCGAAAGCATGGGAAACCTATCAGAAGCTTTCGTATCCTTTTCTGCAAGCCAACCGGATCAAAACGCCAACGCTTTTCCTGGGCGGCGAAAAGGATTTTAACGTGCCGATCTCCGGCAGCGAACAAATGTATCAGGCACTGCGGAGTCTCGGCATCGATACGCAGTTGATCATCTATCCGAACGAATTTCACGGCATCTCAAGGCCAAGCTACGTTCGCGACAGGTACGAAAGATATCTCGCCTGGTACGACAAATACGTCAGGCTGATCAAACCTGAACCAACTTCACCCATCGCAGCCTGGGAAGGCAAATGGACGGGTAAACTTACTAATCTCCCGGTCAAACCCGACGCTCCGTTGATCGAGGTGACAAGAGAGATCGGAGCCTTCCCGATCGCCGACAATACGTGCTCGACGTGGAAGACAACGTATTCCGAAGCGGGAGCGGTCAAGCAGGTAAAGGACTACAAACTCTGCCGCGGCACGGGCTCTGGGGATCTATTTATCGACGAAGGCAATGGCATCAAACTACCTGCACGAGTTATCGGTGACGCCCTGATATCGCCGTTCAAATCCGGCAATATTCTACTGATCTCGACGATGCGTTTGCGCGGTGAAGTGCTGGAGGAGGAAATTCTAACAGTTGACGATAAACCTGCAACGACAGGTGTGCAGCCGATGCAGGCAAAGGGTATACAACGGCTGGAATTTCGCCGTGTGACTGAAAACAAGTAGGCCGGAAAAAACAGGAGCGTTCTAATGAGCAACATTTCGCTAAAAAAACTTATCTTCACTGTGGCATTTGCGATCGCCATTGTCCCGAACGCGTTCGGTCAGCCGCAACCGATGTCGACGCCGGAGCAGATCGCCCGGCGGAATGCGATCGAGGCTGAACTGCAATCCATCGCCGTCGTCGAACGCAAGGTAATGGTGCCGATGCGTGATGGCAAGCGGATGCAGGCTGACGTTTACCGGCCGAAGGACTCGAGTAAAAAGTATCCGATCATCCTGTCGCGAACGCCATACAACTTCAATTGGTGGGATCTCCGGCTCGGTGCGCCGCGTGATATGACGACGGTTCTAGATGCGGTGAAACGCGGCTATGCGTACATCATCATGAACGAACGCGGGCGATTTTTCTCCGAGGGAAACTACGACATCCTCGGGCCTCCAACTACCGATGGCGACGATGCGATGACTTGGATGTCTTCGCAAAGCTGGTCGAATAAGAAGGTTGGTGCGATCGGGTGTTCGTCGACCGCAGAATGGCAGATGGCAGTCGCGGCTCAGGGGAATCCGGCGTTTACGACGATGATCGCACAGGGTTTCGGAGCAGGCGTTGGACGAGTCGGGCCATATTACGAACAAGGCAATTGGTATCGCGGCGGCGCGGTGCAGATGCTATTCATCTCGTGGCTCTACGGGCAGCAAAATCAGGTGCGGCCAATGTTCGCCCCAAAGACATCGCAGGAAGACTTGATCCGTGCCTCAAAATCATTCGATCTGTCTCAACAATCTCCTCCTGTTGATTGGTCCAAGGCATTGAGGCATCTGCCAGTGAAGGATATATTCACGGCGGTCGATGGCCCAAAAGGCATCTTCGCTGATGAAATGCCCGTCCCGACCAGCGGTGCGATGATCAAACGCACGCCGAACGATCCGGCTTGGTACAAGGGCGGTCTGTGGCATGACAACATGAAGGTCAACATTCCCGGCTTTTATTTCATGTCGTGGTACGACGTCTCTGCCGGGCCAAATCTCGCGATGTACAACCACATCCGCAAAACCGCCGACAAGGACATCGCCGATAAACAATACGCGGTGATAGCTCCGGTCGCTCATTGCAGCTATACGCGCGCGACCGAAAATACCGTAGTCGGAGCGCGAAGCATGGGCGACGCGCGGCTCGACTACAGCAAGATGACGTACGACTGGTTCGATCATTTTCTGAAAGGCGAGCAAAATGACATCCTGAAACGTCCGAAAGTGCAGTATTTCACGATGGGCAGCAACAAATGGCAGTCCGCAGAATCGTGGCCGCCCACCGGGGCTGAACCGATGAAGTTTTATCTATCGAGCGGCGGCAAGGCAAATACTGGTGCGGGCGACGGCAAACTCGTCTCCGAACCGCCCGCGACTGACATGCCTGATGTATTCACATACGACCCGATGAATCCGGTTCCGTCCTTCGGCGGCAATGTCTGCTGCATCGGCAACGCGATACAGGCCGGTTCGTTCGACCAGACCAAGATGGAAGAACGAAATGATATCCTAGTTTACTCTACCGATGTTCTAAAAGAAGGATTCGAACTTAGCGGGCCGATCGACATCACGCTTTACGTCTCATCGGATGCCAAAGACACCGACTTCACCGTAAAACTCATCGACGTCGACGAGACCGGAAAGGCGTGGAATCTCGACGAGACGATCCAACGAATGCGTTACCGCAATGGCTACGACAAACCGCTAGTTTGGATGGAGAAAGACAAGGTCTACAAGGTCAAATTCCAACCCATGACCACCAGCAACTACTTTGCCCCAGGCCATCGCCTGCGGATCGAGATCTCATCGAGCAACTTCCCGAGGTTTGATAGAAATATGAATACGGGCGGGAATAACTGGAATGAGACGAAAGGTGTGATCGCTAAGAATACCGTTCACCACTCGAAACAGTACCCGGCGGAGGTTGTGATCTCGGTAGTTAAAAAAAGATAATTCGAATGCCTAGACAGGTTTAGCAGGCGGCTCCATCACGGAGCCGCATTTTTTGCACGTCCGTAATTTCTCATCACCATAAAACTTCGCAAAAACCCCCTGAAACTGCGTCGTGATATCGGCAAGTTGAAAATACTCTTCGTATAGCTTCTCGTTGCACTTCTCGCAAAACCACATCAGGCCGTCGAGTTCCCCGTCGCGGCGTTTGCGTTCGATGACGAGGCCGATGGTGTTGGCACCGCGGATCGGGTTGTGCGGAATTCGGGGCGGGAGCAGGAACATTTCGCCCTCGCGGATCAGGACCTCGACCGCTTTTCCGTCTTCCTGGACCAGCACCTTAATGTCGCCTTCGAGCTGATAAAAAAGCTCTTCGCCCTCGTCCCAGTGATAGTCCTTGCGCGAATTCGGCCCGCCGACGACCATCACGATAAAGTCCTCGTCCTGATAAACACACTGATTCCCAACCGGCGGCTTCAGCAAATGCCTGTGCTCCTCGATCCATTGTTTGAAATTAAAAGGGCTCCTGATCATTGGCTTGTGAATGTAGACATACTGCAGTATCGCCGCTTTTCCTTAAACTCCTTAGTGATCGAGTTAAGTAGGGTTACTACAGCATTGCAACCAACGGCGGTATCCCCAATGCCTTCGCCCTTTTCAAAGAGCCGGGCATTTGCCTGCGGCTGTTCACCCCAATCATGAGAATATCCAATAACAATGTTCTTTCCTTTGACGGAAAAAATGAAAGACTTCAGTTCAAGCAGATGCTTATTCCAAAACCCCAAGGATGCAATAACACGATGTTTGTATTTTGTTTCCACATCCATTGTCAACGGGTTAGTTACCGTTTTCCATTCAAAGCGTTCGCCAGCCGGAATCGAATAGGATCTCTCATGAGTTTGCCTCAACACGGAATCTACAAAATCATCGGCTGAAACAGTGACAAAAAGTTTGAGCGGATTGTCTTTGTCTTTCGACTGAAATAAGCGAGTTGTAGCATCTACATCTGGCAGCTTCAAGAACCCTGCCGGACAGTCAAAGGTCGTGGTTCCAATCTTACAAACTGCTCCTTTTTGACCTAATATCGTAATCGAAGTCAAAAAGACAATCACCGCAGCAGCGAACGCCGAAACAAATTTAATTCTCATAATCAACAATAAACTACATTTCCACTTAAACCGGTCTTAGAACGACTATTGTAGCCCAGATTCTTCGCGTACGGTATACAATCAATTCAATGAAATTGAGATCGAACGAGCCGTTTTGGCTTGTCAAGAACGGCCTTATAGGCTCTTATCCGTCACTAGAGCACGATATCGAAACGGACATTCTCGTCGTCGGAAGCGGAATTTCCGGCAGCCTGATCGCTCATCGGTGCACCGCCGAGGGTTACGAAACGACGTTGATCGACAGGCGCGAGATCGCGCATGGCAGTTCATCGGCGACGACGTCGATGCTCCAGTATGAGATCGACACGGCTTTGTTTGAATTGATCGCAATGATCGGGGAAAAGGCGGCGGTAGATAGCTATTGGGCTTGTTTTAATTCGATCGACGATCTGGGCAAGATCTCGAAACAGATCAAATCAACGTGCGGCTTTAAGAAGAAAGACTCGGTTTACGTGGCGGCTTTAAAAAAGGATGTTCCGTCGCTAACGAAGGAGTTTTATGCCCGCGAGAAGCACGGCTTTCCGGTCAGTTGGCTCGAGCCTGCCGAGATCGAAGGGGAATTCGGAATGGTCGGCACTTTCGGCGGCATATTGTCGAAACAGGGCGGCAGCATGGACGCGTTTTGTCTCGCTCATGAGTTGCTCCACTACAACCAAAAACGCGGCCTTCGGATCTATGACAAGACTGATCTTATAACGAAAGAGCATACAAAAAACGGTGTCCGATTAACGACTGAATACGGCAACATCATTAACGCGAAAAAGGTGATCTATTGCACCGGTTTTGAGAGCACCGAGATGATCAAGGAAAAGTTCGTCAACCTGCTCTCGACGTACGCGATCGTTGGCGAGATCTCGGAGGACGACCATTCGCACATCAGCGAAACGCTATTCTGGAACACCGCCGACCCATATATTTACATGCGAACGACCGACGACAATCGCGTCCTGATCGGCGGCGAGGACGAGGAGTTTGTCGACCCCGCGAAACGCGATTCGATGATAACGGAGAAGTCGGCCAAATTGGAAAAGAAGCTGAAGAAGCTCTTACCCGGAATCAAATTTCGAGCAGATTTCTGTTGGGCCGGAACGTTCGGCGAGACAAAAGACGGTTTGCCGTATATCGGCGAACACCCGAATTTCCCGTCCGCATATTTCGTCCTCGGCTTTGGCGGGAACGGGATCACATTCTCCGTGATCGGAATGGACATGGTCGCGGCAATGCTGAAAGGAGAAAAGCATCCGCTCGACGAAGCCTTCCGCTTCCGTCGCTGACCGGTTATCCGTTTCTTCGGCATTCGCCAACCTTCTGATATATTGGTACCCGGAAAATCCGTGTTCCACGCAACCCGGATTCCATCAACACCAATCGGAGGATGCTCTTATGAACGAGGATAAACTCAACGCACTACTAGGCAGATTCGTCGGCGATCTTGGAGCGGCATTACATGCCGGATCGATCGTCATCGGCGAGAAACTCGGACTTTATAAGGCGATGGCAACGCCCGAACAGAGAGTTACGGCCGAAGAACTGGCAGGGCGTACAAACACGAACACGCGCTATGTGCGCGAATGGCTTAATGCCAATGCGGCGAGTGGTTACGTTGAGTATGATGCGGACAAGGACTCATATTATATGACGGAGGAGCAGTCCTTCGTTATGACGAATGAGAACAATGCTGCATACCTACCCGGGGCATTCATACTCGCGACGTCCGCATTGCGTGCCATTCCAGATCTGATCGAGCGGTTTAAGACCGGCGACGGATTCGGCTGGCACGAGCATCACGAAGACCTTTTTCGCGGTACAGAATTATTCTTCCGGCCCGGCTATATCGCAAATCTGGTAAGTGCATGGCTTCCTGCCCTCGATGGTGTAGAGGAAAAACTCAAAGCCGGAGCTAAGGTCGCAGATGTTGGCTGCGGGCTCGGAGCTTCGACGATCTTGATGGCTCAGGCGTATCCGAGTTCGACTTTTATCGGATTTGACTATCATCCGGCGTCGATCGATTCTGCCCGTCAGAGAGCCGAAGCCGCTGGTGTTGGAGACCGTGCAAAATTTGAGGTCGCGGCTTCAAAAGACTATCCGGGCGAAGGCTATGATCTCGTTACCTTCTTCGATTGCCTTCACGACATGGGCGATCCGGTCGGAGCCGCGGCTCATGTTAGAAAATCGCTAAAAGACGATGGAACGTGGATGATCGTCGAGCCTTTTGCCAACGACCGCCACGAAGACAATCACAATCCTGTCGGTCGCGTCTATTATTCGGCATCGACAATGATCTGCACTCCGGCATCGCGTTCGCAGGAGGTTGGTCTGGGACTAGGGGCTCAGGCGGGCGAGGCGAGATTAAAAGATGTCGCGGATCAGGGCGGCTTTACGAGATTTCGGCGAGCAACAGAAACACCATTCAATTTGGTTTTGGAGGCACGGCCGTAAAAGGTCACAGCTCCGCGAGCTTTTCCGTGGTTCGCCAGTTACGGCCCGTGACCGCGATCTTGAGCTTTTTCTCGATAAAGCTTTTTCCGAGCAAACTGTCGATCACCCCCTTCGGTAAATGACAGTAAAGTTCGCGCCCGATCACCGCGTAACGCTCGCCTTCGGGAGCGGCGGCGAGTAATTGCTCGAGCTTTTCTGCGGCCATTTCTTCCTTGAGGAAGAGAACGTGCATTTCTTTATGGCTTTCAAATTGGCCTGCGAATGGATTGTTAGCGAGGATATCGGCGATCGCACTTCGCTCACGGATCATTACTGGTATTTGTTTTGCGAATCTGGTTTGTATCGCTTGTTCGATAGTTTCGACCAATGCTAACTCGATCGCGGCGATGCCCTTACTTCGTGCGGGGTTCAGCAACGCATCGAACGCAATATTACCGCTATTAATGTACGTAACGACGTTCTCAAAGCCGCATTCTTCGAACGCGGCTTTGAGTTCCGTCATTTTTATCATCGTGCTTCCGCCGACATTAATGCCGCGGAGCAGTGCGATATATCTAGGCATTTTGCATGTCGATGACGAAGCGGTATCGTACGTCCGACTTCACCGTGCGGTCATAGGCTTCCTCGACGCGATCGGGCGTAATGATCTCGACGTCCGATACCACATTGTGCTCGGCGCAGAAATCTAGCATTTCCTGTGTTTCGGGAATACCACCGATCAAAGAGCCGGCAAGAACCTTGTTCCCGCCGATCAGCGAGAATGCGTTCAAAGGCGTCGGCTCGGTCGGCACACCGACGACGACCATCACGCCGTTTAGCGTGAGCATGCCGAGATAGGCGTTGTAATCGTGATTTGCTGAGATGGTATCGAGCAGAAAGTCGAACTTGCCCGTCGATGCCGCAACCGCGGCCGGGTCCTTAACATTTACAAATCCGGTCGCTCCTAGTGCCCTCGCGTCAGCCTCTTTGGAAGGTGATGTGCTAAGAACAGTGACATTCGCGCCCATTGCGACTGCGAGTTTGACGCCCATGTGGCCAAGGCCACCGAGCCCGGCGACTGCGACATTGGTTCCCGGGCCGACGCCCCAGCGTTTGAGTGGTGAGTACGTCGTGATTCCCGCACACAGTAGCGGGGCGATGCCTGACAGATCGCCGGTTGCATTCACCTTGAGAGCGTACTGCTCATCGATCACGTATTGCTTCGAATAGCCGCCGTAAGTCGGAGTTTTGCGGTCCATTTCGGTGCTGTTGTAGGTCTGTGCACTTCCCTTTTGGCAATACTGCTCGATGCCGTCGTGACAGGCCGGGCATTCGCGGCAAGAATCGACAAAGCAACCAATGCCCGCGACATCGCCGACGCTGAATTTAGTAACCGCGTCGCCGACCTGTGAGATAGTGCCGACGATCTCATGTCCCGGCACCATCGGGTAGATCGACGGGACCATCGGTTCCCACTCGGCCTTTGCCTGATGAATATCCGAGTGACAGATGCCCGCGTATGCAATGTCGATCAGAATGTCGTTCGGCCCGACATCGCGGCGTTCGAAATCGAACGGGCCAAATTTGGCGTTTTTGTCATGTGTTGCGTAACCGCTTGTTTGTATCAATGTTTTTCTCCTTGTTTATTGTGCTCAGTCTTTTGGGTGCCCGCCGATGGCTTGCCTAGCGCGACTATCGCCGCAATAAGGCTGATCAGCAAGAGGGCCATTCGGATCCATGTGCCGCTCTTCCAGTTTAGGGCAAGCTGTGTTAGTTCCTCACCGCTGCGTCCACCACCGTCCGGCGCAAAAATTATCATCAGGATCGGGACAAAATAAAAGATCGTAGTCAGCGTGTTGATGAGGATACATAAGAACGAGATCGAGATAAGGATCCGCCTGCCTCGGATGAAGAGATTAAGGATCAGGGCAAGGATCGCTACGGGGCCGGAGATCGGGCCGAGAACCTGCCAAAACTTGCCAGGTTTTACCGAGAACTCAGGATTTCGCATGAATTCGAGCGACCCCGGAAGTTCGGAATACCATACCGAGTTGATAACGAGCGTTTCATAGATCGAACCACCAAAAGGTGATTGCGAGGAAAAGAATGTGCAGCCAAAGAAGGATATACGCAAGCGGCCTAATTATTAACATCAATTCCCCCTATTCAACGGTAGCGATCACCTTTAGTTCGATAGCGATCGGCGTCGGCAATCGGTTTATCTCAACCGTCGTCCGGCACGGCTGATTGTCGGCGAAGTATTCCGCATAGACACGATTATAAATAGCAAAATCGTCCTTCATATTTGTCAAGAATACGGTCACATCCACGATCTGCTGCCACGAAGAGCCCGCTTCCTCGACGATATACCGCACATTTTGAAAAACCGACCTGCACTGCGTCTCGATATCATACGAAACGATCTCACCGGCGTCGTTCAACTCGACACCGGGAATAACCTTCGTTCCACGCTCACGCGGCCCGACGCCGGAGAGAAAGAGCAGATTCCCGACACGGCGTGCATGCGGATAAAGGCCGACTGGTTCGGGGGCTTTGGATGAATTTACGGGTGCGTGATCCATGGAATATTTATAAGTTTATCAGGAATCTAAGTATCAGGAACAGCCCGCATTGAATCCAAATTGGTGGTGCAGGAGAAATTAGTTTCAGGACGGCATTTTTCAGTTTACAATGTCGGTTGAGGGGAATATTTATATGTCATTATTCACGAAAATAGCACTGGCCGCTTCGGTGCTGGTCGCAGTCGGCTGCGGTATCGCCGCCGGCTCTGCTAACACGGGGGATCTGAAGGCGCTGGCGCCGGTTGCTGAACCTGCGGGCGAATCGGCCAAGGGAACGCAGACTGCGGTATTCGCCGGCGGATGTTTCTGGGGAGTCGAGGCAGTTTTTGAAAACGTAAAGGGTGTGACCGACGTTAGATCGGGCTACTCAGGCGGGGATGCCAAATCGGCAAATTATGACGACGTAAGCGGCGGCGATACGGCTCACGCCGAGGCCGTACTGGTCACTTACGATCCGGCCAAGGTCACTTACACGCAACTGCTAACGGTATTTTTCTCCGTTGTACACGACCCGACCGAGGTTAACCGCCAAGGCCCGGACACAGGGCCGCAGTATCGGTCGGCGATCTTCTACACGGACGACGCTCAGAAAAAAGCTTCTCAGGCGTATATCGACGCGATCAATGCCTCTAAGGCCTTTCCAAAGCCGGTCGCAACGCAGCTAGTGCCGCTCGTAAAATTCTACGATGCCGAGGAATACCATCAGAATTACCTGGTTCGTAATCCGACCCAGCCGTACATCGTCGCTCACGACCTGCCGAAACTGGCGGCGTTGAAGGAAAAATTCCCGGAGTTGTACAAAGGCAAATAGGAAATTTGGCCGCAGATAACCGCAAAAAGACGCAGATAAGCGATCAGTTCTTATCTGCGTCTTTCTGCGTTTATCTGCGGGGGAAACTATTTCCCTTTCTCAGCCCAGATCTGAACAAGATTCACCAGCGTCTCTGTCGATTTCTCCAAACCTTTCCGTGAATTAAACTCCAGTTTCCCGTGAAAATTATGTCCGCCGGTGAATAGATTAGGCGTCGGAAGACCGCGGGCTGTCAGACGTGAGCCATCAGTGCCGCCGCGTATCGGACGAAGCTGAGCCGTAACACCTGCACGCTTTGCGGCCTCGATTGCGTAGTCGGTGAGCTGCGGATAGTCCTTCAGCACCTCTTTCATATTGAGGTAGCCGAGCACGCTGCCGTACTCGATCTTGACGTTTGGATATTTCCGCTGTGTCGCCGCGATCACGCGTTTGACCGCCGCCTCTTGCCCGGCTAGCCCGGCGATATCGAAATTTCGCAGCAATATCTTGATCGTTGAGGTCTCCTCAGACATCGTCGTCGAGTACGGATGAATAAACCCGACGCGACCCGCCGTTGTCTCGGGCCGATTCGGGATCATCGCCGGAAACCGCGAAAGAAAATCTCCTGCCGCGTACGACGAATTGATCATGATGCCCTTCGCCGTTCCGGGATGTGTTGATTTACCGCGAAATGTGACCGTCGCAGTTCGCGCCGACCACGTCTCGTTAGAAATATCGCCAAGCTGTTCGCCATCGACGGTATAAGCGAATTTCGCTCCCCAGCCCTCGATATCAAACTTGTCCATCGGCCCGCCGACCTCTTCGTCGGGCGTAAAGGCGATCGCGACGTTACCGTGTTTGATCGACGGATTCTGCTTCAGAATGTCGATCATCGTCATCAACTCGGCAATGCCCGCCTTGTCGTCCGACCCAAGCAGCGTCGTGCCGTCAGCCGTTATGATGTCGTCACCGGTCAGATTTTTAAGATTGGGATTTTGCTTTACGGTAATGACCTGTGTCTTGTCATTTGGCAATACAATATCGCCGCCCTGGTAATTTTTGTGGATGATCGCGTTGACATTCGCCCCGGAAACAGCGGGAGACGTATCCATATGAGCGATAAACCCGATCGTCGGAACCTTCGTATTGTCCGCGAGATTGCCCGGTATCATTGCATAAACGATGCCTTCATCGCTCATGCGAACCTTCGTCGCCCCAAGGTCTTTCAGCTCCTTCTCAAGCAGCCGGGCCAGCACCAACTGCTTCTCCGTACTAGGCCACTTCCCGGCATCCTCAGCCGACTGCGTGTCGATCTTGACGTAGCGCAGGAATCGCGACATGGCAGTTTCGGTCGGCGGACTGGTTTGAGCCGCAGCGGCTGAAAATAGAATTAAAATCAACAAGAAATACTTTGGTGCTTTCATAATAATTGGTTTACTTGATCGATTTGAATTTTCCAACCTTAACGCTAAAGGTTTCTAATGGTTTGCCGTATGGCAGCGATTCACTTTCGGCTCCTTTCAGAGGTTCCCATGCCAGTAGCTTCG
>JANNWQ010000420.1:0-1567 GCA_031408595.1 Acidobacteriota bacterium
CTCGCCGCGCAATGCCGCGAGTTGAGTTTCGTTTTCGGCAGCCCAGCGGCGCGGCGCATCGACACCCACTGCATTGGCAAGCTGCAGCGTCTTCTCCTTGTCGAGGAAGTCGCGCTGCAGGCCAATGTCGGCGTCGTCCAACAGATAGCGGCTGGCGAGACTGGCGCGGTGGCGATTGACGAACTCGATGGCATCATCGCTCAAGGCCCACAGCATATGGCCGTTGAGGCGGCCATCGTTGCCGAGCAAAAGGTTCTTCCAGTAGTCTTGCTGCTTGCTGCCCTTGGGCACCGGCAGCGCCTCGGCGCAATAGCGCGAGTGCAGCGCCCAACAACTCGGCGGACCGCTGACGCGCACCTTCACACCCAATTGCCCCAGATGGCGCACCACGGAGAGAGCGTTTTCCTTGCCGCCCAGCAGCAGCAGCGGCGTCGAGACGTCCAGCGTCATGCCGTGGCCATCCGCAGTTGCGGCGCAGGCTTCACCGGGGTCGATAAAGTCATGGCACCGGCCCCGGTTTCAAACATCACGTCCACCAGTTCGGCGGCCACTGAGCGGCCAACTGTGGGTGCGGCGATCAGGTCATGGTGATGCAAGCCCGGCGTTGTGTTGATTTCGCCGATATAGCCATTGGCGGATTTCAGCGGCTCGGCGATATTGCGGGCAATGATGTCGATGCCGGCCAGCCTGACGCCCAAGTTCTGCAGCAACCGGGTGCAGGTGGCGATGGTCGCTGGATGCACCGATGTTCGCAGGGCGTGGTTCTGGGCGCTGGTATTCTCGTTCACGGCGCGCTTCAACACGATCATCTGGCCGTCGTCCGGAACCGAACGGATGGTCAGCTGTTGGGCGGCAAGGTAGGAGGTGCATTCACGGTCAAGGCGGATGGGGCTCAAGGCGGTAAACGGCCTGCCGGTCAATCGGGCGGCGTTTTCGGCATGCACCAGATTGGCGATCGAGCGCTTGCCATCGCCCACGATGCGCGGCGGATCGCGGCGCACGGCATCGAGGAAGCGGCCATCGATGAACAGCAATCGCCAGCTCTGTCCCTCGATCTGTTCCTCGGCAATGAGATCGGGATCAAAGCGTGCCGCCAGCCAAGCGGCACGGCGGAGATCATGGGGAGTGCTGACGCCGGTCGTCACGCCACGGCCACCACCGGTGCCGAAATTGGGTTTTACCACCAGTGGGCGCCCGGCTTTGATCAGCAGCGCCAGGGCATTGCGCATATCGGTGACGGGAAAGCTCACGTGACGTGGTACGTCGAGGCCCTGTTCGGCGAGCAGCTGATAGGTCAGCGCCTTGTTGCCCATCAGATCGAGAGTGAGGCGGTCATCCAGCCGCACATCGGGGCCGCGCACCACCAGCACTGTGCCATTGCGGGTCAAGCGGGTGAAGCCGCCGTCCCATTTGCGGAACGTAGCACCGGTCTCGGCCGCCACTCGTGCCCAGAATAGGTCATAGTAGCGCTGGCGCAGCGCCTTGAACCGCATGTGCTGGATCATGTCGGGTACATCGAGCAGCCGCAGCGAGCGGAACATCTGGCGCGTCAGGCTGGAG
This sequence comes from Acidobacteriota bacterium, assembly GCA_031408595.1. Lineage (GTDB taxonomy): Bacteria > Acidobacteriota > Blastocatellia > Pyrinomonadales > Pyrinomonadaceae > OLB17. The sequence goes on from JANNWQ010000420.1 coordinate 1,561, forward strand.
GTGATGG
>JANNWQ010000421.1:0-10897 GCA_031408595.1 Acidobacteriota bacterium
GCCTCATTCTCGCCCGTCGAAGCACCGCTCGGCACCGCCGCCCGGCCCTGCGTTCCGTCCTCAAGAATAACCTCGGCCTCGATGGTCGGATTCCCTCTCGAATCCATTATCTCGCGTGCCCAAACCTGTTCGATATAGCTCATTTTTGTTTGTTCCTCTGAATAAGATTTTCAACGCAAAGCCGTGAAGATGCAAAGACGCCAAGGAAGAATTCAACCACAGATAAACACGGATGGACACAGATAGAAGAGATTCCTAGAGTTCTTTATCTCCAGTCTTATCTGTGTTTATCTGTGTCCATCTGTGGTTAACTTCTCTTTTCCGTGCGGTTTTAGGTAAGTCGATTATTCCGATATGTTCGCTCGATCCACCTTCTTCATCCGCACCTGCATGATTCTGTGCTTTTCGACCTTCTCGATCCTGAAAATATGCCCGTTATACGGCACTTCGTCGCCGACCGACAATACCTGTCCGGCCTCAGACATCAGGAAGCCCGCGATAGTCGTATAGGCGTCCGATACAGGCACACTCATCTCGAGTCGCCGATTCAGGTCACGAACCGCCAGGCCGCCGTCGAGCAGATAGCTGCCGTCAGCCTGTTCGTCGATCTGCTCATCGACCTCGGCATCATGTTCGTCTGAGATATCGCCGACGATCTCTTCGAGCAGGTCTTCGAGGGTGATGATGCCCTCGACGCCGCCGTGCTCATCGACTACGAAGCCGAAATGAAACTTCTCTCGCTGCATTTGCCGCAGCACGTCCTCGAGACGAGCGGTGTCGACTACGTAATTTGGCTTGATGAGAACATCCTCAAGCTTGAACGACTTCGGCCGGCTAATGTAGGCAACGAGAGACCGAGTGTGGATGAAGCCTGCAATGTCATCAAGTGAACCGCGAGTGACTGGCAAACGCGAGTAGCCGCTTGCTGCACAGGTCTCCACAATGTCACTCAGTGTCGCCGTATCCGGGACGGATACGATCTCAGTCCGCGGTATCATCGCTTCTTTGACGGTGGTCTCGGAGAACTCGAAGATCTGATTAATGAGGGTTCGCTCTTCTTCGTTCAAGTGCCCGCTGGCGTGCGAAACATTGAGCAACTGGCGGATCTCATCTTCTGTATAGCTGGAACCGTGTACGTCGTGGCCTTTGAGGCCCATCAGCCGAACGGTTTTTGTTCCGGCCCAGTCAAGCATGCGTATCGGCCAGCTAAAAATACGGTAAAAGATCTGAAGCGGAACCGCGATCGTGTAAGATACCTTTTCGGAGATCTCGAGGGCGGCAGTCTTTGGTGCAAGCTCACCGAAGACAATGTGCAGAAATGTGATAAGGGAGAACGCGATCGCGAATGAAACCGTGTGCAGAACGGCTCCGGAGCTTAGCACCGTAATTCCCGTCGCCTCCCCCGCCATAACCAGCAGCGGGTCGAGTATCGATGCGATCGCAGGTTCACCGACCCAGCCGAGTCCGAGCGACGAAAGCGTGATTCCAAGCTGCGTCGCCGAGATGTACGCGTTCAGATTGTTGAGCATCGCCAGCAGGCGAATCGCAGCCTTGTCGCCTTCGGCCGCGGTTGCCTCGATGCGGGATTTGCGCACAGCGACGAGGGCAAATTCGCTTGCGACGAAAAAGCCATTGGCCAGCACAAGAAAAATCACAAAGACGAGCTTTGTAAGAGAGAGTGAAAGCGTTGGAAATTCTGGCGGGAGCACGCCATCGGCAGCCCACAAAAAGAAAAGTAAACTAGCAGGATCGTCCATTATGGGATCAACAAAAAACCAAACAGGTCTCATACCTCCAAGTAGAAACCTCAATTGCGAGAGTATAGCACAGCAAAGGGGCGAAAAATGAAGCTCGATCAATCCCCGGCCGCATCGATCATCTCCTGTATCAGCATCCGGCAAGAGCCGCAGCCGCTACCGGCTCGACAAGAATCGCCAACTGAATCAACTGTCGCTCCGCCGTTTGCCGCGATGAAGTCCTCGATCACCCGCTCGGACACGCCAAAGCAGGTGCAGATCAGAGCTTCGTCGCCGCGAAACTCCTCGATCCGCGTCTCGCGAAGAGCAGCAAAGGCATATCGAAAGGCCTCAAAGCAAACCTCGCCACAATGCTCGCGCTCAACCGGCAAAATGCCGATCGCGCGAACAATCGCGTCCTTTAAGTCAGCCTGTTCGAGGCCGTGCAGATCGGACAAAGGCTTCCCCGAAGCCGACTCGGCGAGAATATCCGCGATAGCCACCATATACCCGCAGCCGTTGGTGCCAAAGGATATGTGCAACTCGTCCTCAACAGTCTCGATCCAAAACGAGATGTAACAGCCGCAGAAAAAGCTCGCTGACCGTCCGCAGACCGCCGGGTTATCGGCCGCGAGCTTATGTCGCGGCTCAAACGCTCTTAATTCGATCTTTTTAGGATACACCGCCACCCTACAAATGTAGGTTGAGTATGAACTAGCGGCAAATCCCCTGGCGATTTCTTTTACAATTCAATCATTTCCGATTAACATCAATGATATGCGGCTGCTTTGTTTTTGCCTATTTAGTTTTGCGTTTTTGCTCTCAACCGGGTGCCGGCCGGCGGCCGCCCCTGTAGCTGTCGGCAGCAAGGCCGTATCAGTCAACGACCGCCCGACGACCAATCTGCCTGCCCAGACATCTAAGCCGCTCGCCGATATGAGCTGGACCGATCAGAATGAACTTGTACACAAGGTCGCCGATTTTAAGGGCAAGGGTTTGATACTCGATTTTTGGGCAACGTACTGCGGCCCGTGTCGCGAAGGTATCCCGCATTTGAATTCGCTGCTCGCGAAATACGGCTCCGAAAAGCTCCATATTGTCGGCCTCAACGTCGGCGGGGAAGAAGACTTCAAGGCAATTCCAGAGTTCATCAAGACGACTAAGATCGACTATCCGATAGCCGCCCCGGAAGACGCTCTTAGTAGATTTATATTCTTCGAGCGAAGTGACATACCGCAAACAATGATCATCGACCGCTCAGGCAACGTCGTTACAAAGATAATCGGTTTTAGCCCGACGATACAAAAGCAGATCGATGCTGCAGTAGAACAGGCTGTCACCTCGAACTAGTTAGGTCGAATTAGGCGCGTGCTATAATCTCAGGTTTGAAGGTGTCTATGCTTGTAACTGTAATAGCCGAGATCGATGTAAATGGTGAAGTAGAAATTCTCGAGCCGTTGAAGGTTGCTAAGCGCACCCGAGCTATCATTACGCTTTTGGACGACCCCGGGAACACTCCCGAGTCGAAGGGGAACGGTGCTGCCATGCTCCAGTATTTAAAGGACAATCCGCTTCCTGAGACTAGGCGTCGATCTGCGAAAGAGATCGAGGAAACCATTGAGGAACTTCGCAACTCGTGGGATTAGAACGAACTACAGTTTATCTCGACTCCTGCTTGGCGATCTATCTTGTCGAAGAAAATCAACCCTTTTTGGAACTCGTGCAAAGCCTCTATGCGAAAACAAACGATGCCAACTTTGTCATCTCCGATCTCACAACGATGGAATGCTTAGTCGTTCCGTTTCGCAACTCTGACTCAGCTCTTATCGCAAAATTTCACGGGTGGTTCGATCAGGTCAAGATCGTGCCGATAGTGAGTTCCGTCTTTATTGATGCTGCGCATCTTCGGGCATCTCATCCGGGCGTGAAGACTCCCGACGCTATTCATCTTGCCGCCGCAAAGCACTTTGGATGTGATGAATTCTGGACGAACGACAATCGCCTAGCTAAGGCTGCCCCTCTGAAAACACGAAACATCACTGACGAATAGAAATCATGCGTGACATCCCCGTCGGTAACGGCAGCCTGCTTGTAAATTTCGACGACAAATACCAGATCCGCGACGTCTATTTTCCGCATGTCGGGCAGGAGAACCATTCCGAGGGCTTTCCGTTTCGGTTTGGCGTCTGGGTAGATGGCCAGTTTTCGTGGCTCTTCGAGGATATGTGGAGCCGCTCGCTCAAGTATTTACCGGAAACCCTCGTTACCGATGTCACGCTCAAAAATGAGGTGCTCGGTATCAGAATCGAGTGTAACGACACCGTTGCCGGGGACGAGAATATTTACCTTCGGCGTTTACGTGTGACAGATCTCAAAGCAACGGCACGTCACGTACGAGTCTTTTTGCATCACGACTTTCGAATCTATGAGAATAAGATCGGCGACACCGCGTTCTTCGATCCAAAAACTCACGCGCTGATCCATTACAAGAAACACCGGTATTTTCTGGTAGACACGGAACCTTCGTTCGACTCGTTTGCGACTGGAAGAAAGGCTTTTCGTAACAACGAAGGCACATGGCGTGACGCCGAGGACGGCAATCTTCAGGGCGGGCCGATCACGGAAGGTTCCGTGGATTCGACGATTGGTGTGCATTTCGAACTCGCGGCGGGAGGCTCGTACGAATTTTATTACTGGATCGCGGCAGCCGCTTCGCACGGAGCAGTTGACGAATTAAACGCACACGTTCACTCGCGTTCACCGGCTAAGTATTTCCGCGAGACTGAGAATCACTGGCATGCGTGGGTCAACAAGAATAGCGTTCCCGACGGCCTGCCGCCCGAGATTGTTGAATTTTATAAACGCAGCCTGCTGATATTAAAAACGCAGATCGACCACGGCGGGGCGATCATCGCGGCGAATGACTCGGACGTGTCGGAGCGCGCGACCGACAATTATAGCTACCAATGGATGCGTGATGGTTCGTTCGTAGCAAATGCACTTGATGCGGCCGGCTATCCTGAGATAACTCGTAGTTACTTTCATTTCTGTGCAAAAGTGATGCACGAGAAGGGCTATTTTCTGCAGAAGTACAATCCCGATGGCACGCTCGGTTCTAGCTGGCATCCGCGTTGGGACAACTACCGAAAGGTTGAAATGGTGCCGATCCAGGAGGACGAAACCGCTCTCGTCCTGTGGGCACTTTGGAAAAATTTTGAGAAGTATCACGACATTGAGTTGATCCGTGAGTTGTATCACAACCTTGTTGTGCCGTGTGCAGACTTCATGGTGGGCTTTCGGGACAGTGCCACAAAACTTCCGCTACCTAGTTGGAATCTGTGGGAAGACCGCCGTGGCGTGCACACATTTACCTGTGCTACGGTCGTCGCCGGCCTGCGGGCAGCGGCGAACATGGCAAGATTGTTCGCCGACGACGAAGAAGCGGACGGCTATGAAAAGGCTGCGGGCGAGATCGTCGCAGCAATGGCAGAACACCTCTACGACCCGTCGTTGGGGCGATTTATCCGTTCTTTGCAGGCAAATGGTGACGATGAGCTTACGCCTGACCCGACAGTAGATGCTTCGCTCTTTGGGGTTTTCTATTTCGATTGCTTCGACGTCAACGATGAAATGGTTGCCGGCACGATGAAAGCGATCGATGAGGTTCTCCGCAATAAGACGGAGTTCGGAGGCATCGCCCGCTTTGAGAACGACGGCTATATGCGTGTGTCTGAGGAAGTTACCGGGAATTCATGGTTCATCTGCACGCTCTGGATGGCCGACTATCACATCGCCAAGGCGACGAACTCAGACGAACTGGCACCAGCACTCGAAATACTAGAATGGACAGCGAAACGTGCTTTGCCGTCCGGGGTTCTTGCCGAACAGGTCAATCCGCTCACGGGTGAAGAGCTTTCGGTTTCGCCGCTCACATGGTCACACTCGACATTCGTGGCGACGTTACAAAGTTATCTCAAAAAGCTATCCGAGTTAGAAGCCGCACCTGTTATCGAATAGAATCATCTATTCACTTCTGTTATGAGAAAAGCTAAGATCCTCGCCACACTCGGCCCGTCGTCGAGTTCACAGGAAATGATCGAGTCGATGCTCGAAGCCGGTTTGAATGCCGTTCGCATCAACATGTCGCACGGTTCGCAGGACGAACACTCAGCCACTATCGCCGCGGCTCGTGTAGCCGCCGAAAAACTGGATAAGCCACTTGCCATCCTCGTCGACCTATCCGGGCCGAAGATCAGGACTCGAACTCTGGCTGAAGGCAAACCCGTCCTTCTGGTCAAAGGCGAGCAATTTGTCATCACCAATCGGGAGATCGTCGGTAATGTGCACGAGGTGGCGACCAACTTCTTCGACCTGCCATCCGCAGTCGAGCCCGAGGCCCGAATACTGCTCGACGATGGAGCGATCGAGCTTGTCGTCGACTCAAAGACCGAGACCGATATAACTTGCCGTGTCGTGACGGGCGGGATTCTATCCGAACGAAAAGGCATCAATCTGCCCCACACGTCGCTGCCGATCCCCTCGCTGACCGAAAAAGATCGTGCTGATCTCGCGTGGGCGATGGGCCAGAATGTTGATTACATTGCACTTTCTTTCGTCCGAACGGCCGCAGACTGCAAAGAGGTCAAGGACATCATCAAGCAGCTCAACACCCGCAAACTCGGGCGTGCTTTGCTCGTCGCTAAGATCGAAAAGGCTGAGGCGATCGAGAATTTGATGGAGATCATTGCCGAGACCGACGGGCTGATGGTTGCTCGGGGCGACCTCGGTGTCGAAACGAGCGTCGAGCTTGTGCCGGTCTATCAGAAACGGATCATCGAACTGGCTGTCGCTCACGATAGGTTTGTCATCACTGCAACGCAGATGCTGCAGTCCATGATCGAGAATCCGTTCCCGACGAGAGCCGAGGCTTCGGATGTAGCCAACGCCGTGTGGGACGGGACGGACGCTGTTATGCTCTCCGCTGAGACAGCAGCCGGGAAATATCCTGTCGAATCGATCAGCACGATGGTTCGCATTATCGATGCGGCTGAGACGATCAAGGCCGACAAGCTGCGAAAACCGATGAAATTCCAACAAGAGCCGAGTCGGCGCACGAGCCAAGCGTTGTGTAAAGCCGCAGCATACGCCGCAAAGGAGATGATGACCGAGAAGGTCGTTGTATTCACCGAAAGTGGGCTCATGGCACGTCGACTCTCGTCAGTAAGATCCGGCCTCCAGACGTATGCACTGACGACCTCAGCAGACGCCTGCGACCAGCTAGCGATGATCTGGGGTGTGCGTCCATTTTTCGACCAGCGCCTTAGTATGAACGCAAAATCTCCAACCTTCGATGAATCGACGATGCTAGATCTGATGAATGTAGAGTGTGACGCCACCGAGGAGATGCTAAAGCTGGGTGAGGAAACGCTGCTGGCCGCTAAGGTCGTCGAAGACGGCGAGACAATCGTTATGCTCGCCGGACGGCTTTCTGGTCTGGGACTTTCAAGCTCCGTCGTTGTATGGACTATCGGCGAGGAGATCGCTCGACGGTAAGCTGATCCTAAACTACAGTACCAAACAACTTTCCGACCAACGCCGTGACGCCCATCGCGATCGCTCCCCAAAACAGTACTCGAATTGCGCCGGTCATTACGCTTGCTCCGCCCGCCCGGGCCGCGACCCCACCGAGGAGAGCAAGAAACACCAAAGATGAAACAGCGACTATCGGTATCATTGCCGAACCCACAAATAGGGCAGTCACTGTAAGCGGCAATGCAGCACCGATCGCAAAACTTACCGCCGAAAACACCGCAGCCTGTATCGGCCGAGCACTCAAATGTTGCGATATGCCGAGTTCGTCGCGAGCATGAGAGCCCAAGGCGTCGTGAGCGGTCAATTGAACCGCGACCTGATGTGCCAGGTCTGGATCGAGGCCGCGATCCTCGTAAATTCCTGCAAGCTCTTCGAGTTCGTGCTGGGGACTAAGGGCAAGCTCTTTTTTCTCACGTTCGAGATCTGCATTTTCTGTATCTGCCTGGGAGTAAACCGAAACATATTCGCCGGCGGCCATCGACATGGCTCCCGCAACAAGTCCGGCAACGCCCGCAACGAGCACTGCTCCATGCTCGGCCTGGGACGCGGCTACGCCGATAACAAGGCTTGCCGTCGAGACAATCCCGTCATTCGCTCCCAGCACGGCGGCACGGAGCCAGCCGATACGGTCTGTTCGATGATGTTCGCGATGGCCCATACGAACATTCTAACCGAAGGAGGCTATTGATGGTATTTGGAAGAGAGATTCTCACGGCCCCAACGCAACGTTGCAGCCATCCAGACAAGTTCGTCGAGAAAGGCGCTGGCCCGCATATGGTAGGCGTCGTCTAACAAACTGCCGGTATCGTCAAACTTTGAACCTACCGTCGGAAAATTGAGATCAGTAAATGTTGGGGTCAGCCCAAGTTCGCGCACCATTGGCACCATCGATTCGATCACGCGCGTTCCGCCCCACGGCCCGGCTGAAACACCGACGAAGGCAACTGCTTTGTGAATATATTCTTTCAACAGCAGATCGAGTACGCTCTTAAGACTTCCCGGATAGCCGTGGTTGTATTCAGGAGTGACAATAACGAGGCCGTCCGCGCGGATGATCGCGTCGCGCCACTCTGGAAAGTCCGCCGCAAGCTCGGTGCCGTAGTTGTCGCGAGGAATATCGAAATCGCGAACGTCGAAAAGCTGCGTCTCGATATCGTCACGCTCCTGCATTTTTGATAGCAGCCATTTGGCGACATGCTCGCTCTTTCGTTCTTTGCGGGTCGTTCCGAGAATTATCGACAGGAAAAGTTTACTAGCCATACTGCATTATTGCGCCGTATCGGCAAAATATTCCGTGCGATGGCGAACAAATTACCTTTTGGCGAGCACGCACATGATCTTGTTCTTGGCGAGATGTTTGGCGTTGCGGTAAAAGAGGCTACCGGCAAGCCTTAAGACCGGATTTGTGATGCCCATGTTTCGAAGGTAAAACCTTGCTGGCATCGTGTATTCGCTAGTCTCTTGGTATTTCTCGATGCCCAGACCGCTCGCCGCGACTACCATTTCAACCGCCTTACGTGACCAAATTTGCAGATGGTAGATCGAGACCGTCCCGCGAAGGATTTTTGTGTAGAGCGACTTCGAGGTTAGCTTTGTCGCCGGATACAACCAGAATTGTTTTGGCGTGTCGATGAAGATGCGGCCGTTCGGTTTGAGCTTGTCGGCGAGCTGTTTGAGGACGCCCTTCGGATCGCTGACGTGTTCGAAAACGTCGTTAAGAAAGATGATGTCGAATTTCGTTTCGTCACCCGCAAAATCGGCAAACGGGATCTGCGTATTCATCGCCCGCCATTCATCAAGCAATGACTCGTCGAAAATATCGGTTATGTAAACTGTTGCCTCAGGAAAGTGCGATTTGCATACCAACGCAAACTGCCCGCCGCCGCCGCCAAAATCGAGGATGTCGAGCTTCCGTCCGCGTTCGCGCTCGTCCGCCGCAAAACGCAGCATCTGCGTAAAATTTGCGTGGTTGAGAAACGAAGATTCCGAGTACCACTCCAGCGCATTAGCCACCGGCCAGGCTTTCTTCTCGCCCTCCGCCATCATCGCATCGTCGCTCTTTGGATATGGCCAATAAAGCAGCACCTCGCACCCGCGACACCGCGCCGTGTGCTCAAATATCTCAAGATCGGCACTGTGGCAGATCTTGCATCGAGCATCTGTTGACGGGCCGGTGTCGGACATATTCTGGTTGGAATTTAGTCGGCGTTTAGGACTTGGGCAATGGTCTCTTTCTTCGGTCCGCCGAAGCGTTTTGTATAGTCGGTGAGTGAAACCTGCGGGTCGCGCCAGGCGTCGAGGTGGCCGACCTGGTGGACGCATTGGATCGTACAGTTTGGGGCGCACCATTTTTCGGTGTGATATTCGCGATGCATGTCTGCGTGCGTGTATTCCAAGATTGGGATGCCCGGCGTGCCGCGTTGCTGCGAACACCAGCTTACGATTCCCGCCTCATCGATATACAAATAACGCGAACCCGCACGACAACGCCACTCGTACGTGCCGCCATCGACGAGCGAATCCTGAAACCAGTTCCAACGCGCATACGAGCTGGCACCTTTGCTCTTGATTTCTTTATAAACTTCCTTCTCACGCGGCGTCAGACCCTTGAGCAATCCGTCGCCATCGTGAATGACACCGACGGTGGATGAGAAACCGAGTTCACGTGCCCGATTTGCGATCTGCAAGGCCTCGTCCGGGTTTGCCACACCGCCGCCGACGACGGAGTTAATATTTACCTTAAATTTCGCATGGTCGCGAAGATTGATTAGCTTCGCATCGAGCACTTTCAACGACTTTTTTGAAACGTCATCCGGCGTTACGTTATCGATCGAGATCTGCAGATAATCGAGGCCCGATTCGTTAAGCTTCTTCACCTTTTCAGGTTGAAAGTAATAGCCGTTTGAGATCAGGCCGGCGATCATGCCGTGGTGGCGAATACGCTCGATGATCTCGTAGATCTCGGGGTGCATCATCGGTTCGCCGCCGGAGATCGTGATAACCGAAGATCCAAACTCTGCAAGTTTGTCGATCCGCTTGAGCATCACGTCGATCGGCACCGGATCGCTCGTTTTGTCGTATTCGTTGCAATAAGTGCAAGCCAGATTACACCGCCGCATCGGCACAATGTGCACCAGCACCGGATGCTTGGTCGAAGCAAACGCCTTGATCGTGTGCTTGACCCCGCGTGTAAATCTGCTAAAACTACTTGCCTTTGGCATAAAACCTATCCAAAACCGTCAAACCCTAGATTATAGGATTTGAGAGACACCAATTCAAACCAACATAAAAATGCCCCGGGCCGGGCCGAGGCATTAACAAGATTTAGGGACAAAATTATCCCTGAACACGCTTCGCATTCTTCGGCCAGTTCGGCTTAAAAACATTTGCATCAACCGTCTGATTCTTGCGGTCGCCCGAAAGAAGAACTGTGGTGGTATCCGAGTTGTTCTCAATAACCTTGGCCTGTCGAGGCATTCCGTCAGGATCAACCCAGAGTTCTGCACCTTTGTAATCGGACTTCGCCTTAGGCGTAAGTTGCAAATGCCACGTTTTGATCCCGCCGCTGA
>JANNWQ010000422.1:0-1866 GCA_031408595.1 Acidobacteriota bacterium
CGCCACCGACGGTGAAGTCGTTGCCGTCGCCAGCCAGGATCAGGTCGAAACCGTCGCCGCTGTTGATGACGTCGTTGCCGCCCTGGCCCTTGATGTTGTCGTCGCCGTTGATGTCAGTGATGATGTCGTCGCCCGAGCCGCCGATGAGCTGATCGACGCCCGCGCCGCCTTCGATGCGGTCGTTGCCGCCGTCACCCCAAATGGTGTCGTCGCCGATGCCGGCGATGAGGGTATTGTCTGCATCGGTGCCGCCGAGGACAACGTGATCGCCACCTGTGTACTTCAGGTAGTTGACGTCGCGCACGACAAGCGGTGTGAAGATGCTGTCGCCCGTTGGATCACCACGGCCTACGCCGCTTGCTACAGGATCGCCATTGGCGTCAAGTCCAGTGATCTGCTTCGTTTGGTCGACCTCGAGGATCCAATTCGGAACCGAGAAGATATCGCCCGGCAAATGCATGCCGTCTTCACCGATATTGGTGTTGTTGATAATCATCTGGGCAAACGAGTTGCCTTCGAGTTCGGTCAGGAAGTGCGTGCCGGCAAGACGCGCCAGGTAGTAGAACCGGTCGCCGTCCTGCAGATTTTCCATCTGCGTTTCGAAGACGAAGTTGAACGTCGAGCCAAGCAGGCCACCGAACGGCTGCTGAGCCTCGGCGAGGCCGCCGATCCACAAGTCAACATCGTTGAGGCCAGAATTCTCAGCGTTCCAGACTCCTCCCGTGCTGTTGAGGAAGTCGAGGCGGTTGACGCCAACCGCACCGGCATCAAATACGCGCTCCTGACCCACAATGCCTTCGTTCACAATTACCGTGCCGCCGCGTACAAGCGCGTTTGCAATTGCGCGCTTTTCGACGAGCGTATCGACATCGGCCGCCGTCAATGCATCATGCTTGCCGTAAGCCGCGATGAAATTGATGACAGACAACTCGTTCTTGGCATGAAGGGCGAAATCCACCCAGCTCTCGTAGGGTTTCAACTGCTCGTCGCCGGTTCCGGCATAGAACTGTGCGCGCGCATCGTTGAGCGTGGGTGCACCCGTATCGCGGGCACGGGCGATGTTCAAGACCGCCAGATCGAGCGGAATGCCGAGCAGATTATTGCGCAGGGCGGTTGTAACGAACTCATCGATTTCATTGCCGGTCTGCCGCGTCATGCCGCGGATGATGCCCCCTGCCGCCGTTTCTGCGTTGCCCAAAGTGTCAAACATCACGGGGTTCAAGAACGCAGCTATCAGACCGACGTCATTGGTCGTGCCATCCGGATTCATGATGGCCACGTCTTCGGTCAGCATCGAGTGCCCGAAGCGGTAGACGACGTGCGCGAACTCGGCGACGATCGAGGGATCGATCTCGGCGTTGTAAGGTCCAAAGAGATTCGTGAGCGGCTGCACCTTGCGTGCGAATTCTTCGAACACGAGATGCTGATACTGCATTTCCGTGCCGAACTTCGCGGCCTGGAACAGGCGCTCACCGTTCCAGATCAGTGCATCGATCGTTAACTGAGATGCGTCAGCAGGCAAACCAAGCAATTGCCCTTCGGGCGCGAGCCACGCATTGAGGAACGTCAAATCGCCGGTATCGATTGCCGTTTGAACGGCGACCTCTTTGGTGTGCTCGAGGAGATTGTTGTGCTCCGAGTGGAACACGTGGTGATCTTCGATCTGGACCATTGAACAACCTTTCTTTTCTCAAGACCTCTAATCTTCCAAACTCGGATATTGCCCACTCAGCGACCTTCTTAGTGACCCACTGAGAGTTCACAGAACTGAGGAATAATGTTACAAAAACTGTGAAATAGAATCCCCAACTTCCATAACTCATCCGAAACGTCAAATATCAAGTATGGATGAAGAAAGGGCAGGGA
>JANNWQ010000423.1:0-20002 GCA_031408595.1 Acidobacteriota bacterium
CCATTGCCGTCCGTCATCCATCGAAGCCATCTCGCCGACAGCATTGTCTTCGTAGGACTCGATATTAAACCCAGCCGTCGCCGCCAGCCACAAAAACGTCAGCATATGACAAGACGAAGCCGCCGCCACCAAAGCCTCCTCCGGATCAACCGCCGCCTCAACCGAATACGGAACCCGAACCGCATGCGGCGAAGAACTCGCCGGAACAGTCACCCCACCATCAAACTCCCACGAATGCCCGCGAGTGTAGCGGTTCTTTGTGAATGTGTCGGGGGAATCGTTTTTCCAAGATACTTTTGAGGTGTAGGTCGACATAATAAAGGGTTCCGATTCGAAACTAGATCCCAGCCAGTTCTTTCAGTTCCGCTGCGATATTTCGAGATTTTGCAAGAAATGTGAATTTAGAGCCAAACTCCGAAGCTTCTTTTAGATGCACCGTTACTGGATGCCCCCGCAATCGGAGTTCGGTCACGTCTTTAATATTTGAGAAAGGAACCGAGATCTCTTGCACGTAGTTCGAAACAAGCAGATGTCCGTTATGGACAAACACGGTCCGATACCAAAACGTGGTGGCCGTCACGAATCCCGCGGCCAAGCAAAACAGGACAAACGCGATCAGTGATAATGTCCCGCGATTTCCGCCCGTCGACTGCAAATATATTACGACGGGAGAAGCGAACGCGCATAGAATGAAGAGAGACGGCAACACGATCCGCAGGTAAGGAGTCAGCCAGGATGATATTTTTCGGTTCTTGGATCCCTTCTCTTTTACCATTCTGTTCCTTTCGTTCCGGAGGAAAAAACGCTGCCCGTGTCGGACGTTTGCACTAACTCTGTACTCGCGAGACTATGGCGACATGGCGCATGGTGAAATAAGCGAACTTCTACCCGCATCCTCCGCCGTTGTGTTCGACTTGATGCACGACTACGGCCGCCGGATCGAGTGGGACACATTGCTGACGGCGGCATATCTCGAAGGTGACGATCCGCACCCAGGAAAGGGCGTCGTCTCCGTCTGCGTCGGCCGAAGGTGGCTCGGAGGAATAGCTATTCGAGCAGTATACGTCAGTTTTGAGCGGCCGAAGCTCGCAGCTGTCAAAATGCTAAACTCGCCCCTTTTTTTCGACTCCTGGGCCGCTTCGATACGTCACAAAGATGTTTCCGCTAACGAATCACGCATCACCTACAAATTTCATTTCACTGCGAAGCCACGTTTCCTGCGTTCGATTCTCGAACCGGTGATGCACAGGATATTTCTCTGGGAAACCCGGAAACGGCTCCGCGCGATGCGGCAATATCTGACCCGCCGATGAGGCAACGTCTTCGCTCTTTCGGGTTACGGCCTTAACCTATTCAACATTCTCGGAAACGGAATCGTTTCACGCACGTGTTCGATGCCGGCCATCCAAGCGGTGCAGCGTTCGATGCCCATTCCGAAGCCGGCGTGGGGGACGCTGCCGTAGCGTCTTAAATCTAAGTACCATTCGAATGATTCACGCGGGAGACCGTGGGCTTCGATCTGTTTTTCTAGATACTCGAGATTAGCGGCGCGTTCACCGCCGCCGATAATTTCGCCGTAGCCTTCGGGGGCGAGCAGGTCGATACCGAGGGCGCATTCGGGGCGTTCGCTGTCCACCTCGAAGTAAAATCCCTTGATCGCGGTCGGGAAGTGGTGAACGAAGACCGGTTTGCCGTGTTGATTCGACAGAAACGTCTCGTCAGGTGCTCCGAAATCGCCGCCCCATTCGAAATTGTTCTCTAGTTCTCCTTTACTAAAGCCTTCCTGCAGCATCTTGACGGCATCGTCGTAGTGCAGACGCGGGAACGGCGAATTTATGGCCTCTAGGATCGTCGTATCGCGTTCGAGCGTCTTTAATTCTTCCTGACGGTCGGTCAGGACGCGTTCGACGATCGAGAGGATCATGCGTTCGCTGAGGTCCATCATGTCTTCGTAGCCGGCGTAGGCGACCTCGGGCTCAACCATCCAGAATTCGGTTAGGTGACGTCGGGTCTTCGACTTTTCGGCACGAAATGTCGGCCCGAATGCGTAAGACTTGCCAAACGCCGCAGCCGTTGCTTCGTTATAAAGCTGTCCCGACTGCGTAAGGTAAGCTTTCTGGTCGTCAAAATAGTCAACCTCGAACAAGGTCGTCGTCCCTTCGCACGCCGCAGGCGTGAAAATCGGCGTGTCCGCAAGCGTAAACCCATCATTATCAAAGAAATCGCGCACCGCTTTGATCACCGTGTGCCGGATCTTCAAAACCGCGTGCTGTTTCTTCGAACGGATCCACAGATGGCGGTTGTCCATCAGGAATTCGGTGCCGTGTTCCTTCGGTGTGATGGGATAATCGTGGACATTCTGCAGAACCTCGAGGCCGGTGACGTCGAGTTCGACCCCGAGCGAAGAGCGCGTGTCTTCTTTTACGGTGCCGGTGACGATGATCGAGCTTTCCTGCCCCAGCGAATCCGCCAGATCGTACAAAGCTTCGTCATTCGGCTTAAAAACAACGCCCTGCACAATGCCCGTTCCGTCGCGAAGCTGCAAAAACACAAGCTTGCCGCTCGAACGCGTGTTATAAAGCCATCCCTTGACGACGACCGACTCGCCGATGTGGCCTTTTAATTGGTTGATGTAGGTTTGATTCATTGTCATTAATTCATTGTCATTAAATAAATAATGAGTTTAGCAAACGGGGAAGTTAGCTCCAAAAACTCTCCTGTTTCATCGAGCCTCATTGAGAAAAAGCAAGTCGTGGGTTCCGGCGTCGCGTCTACTTTGTAATAGGAGGAGGAGAGTTAAGAACACGTCTGTCTGCATGGCCGTTGGAAAGTCGCGACTTCCGTTGTAGACTTGAACGCACAAATATCTTGACTCGGGAGAGAAGCGAAATGTTCAAGACTATAGTTCTTCTAACTACAATGTTGGTCGGGTTTTCAATTGGTGCCGCGCAGGCGGTTCAACGATCGACAAAGGAGCAGGCATGGGATCTTGGCCACAACCTGAGCCTGGCTGCACTGGGCAATGCGGAGGGAGGAGCAAGCGCGGCTGTCGAGAGCCTGCTTGCTAAGGCAAAGGGAAATGGGAAAACATTCGGGGTCACGATACCCGACCTACCGCCAAGGAGCACCGATAAAGCGTCCAACCGGGCGGAGGCCCTCGCTTATCTGCTCCAAAAGGTCGGCGGGCCGATGGGCGGTATTCTGAAGAAGGATTTCGACGAGGAGCACGCGTTGTTATTCGAGATCTCCCTAAAATCGAATTTGCTCCTAATGCTTTACCTGCCCGGCGAAAAAGAGCCGCAGACGATCGCGAATGTTATTAGGACGCGGAGTGCTCGAATCGGTTTGCCGGAATATCTCACCGCGGAGCTGCTAGGCCTAGTTACCGCGAACGCTGATTTTGCCAAAGTAAAAAACTCCGTGTTCAAGATGCACGCCGACGTCTCAAAATATCTGGCTAAAACGAAATAATCACCAGCCTTCTTCCTTTAGAATGGAAGCGTAAACCTGTTTGACAATCGAGTAAGCGAAAATCAGACTTAGGAGTACCGTGGCCAAAGAAGAGAAAAAGAAGAAGAAAGTAAACTACTCGACCGCGTGGGCTGAGGCCCGCAAGATCATGTGGAACGCGCGTTGGCGGCTGCTGGTGGGCAGTTTGCTGATGCTTGTTTCGCGGCTCGCGGGCATGGTTCTGCCGGCTTCGACGAAGTATATTGGCGACGAGGTTTTCACTAACCAGCGTTACGAGCTGATCAAGTGGATCGCGCTCGCGATCGGTGTTTCGACGCTGGTGCAGGGAATTACGAGCTTTGCGCTGTCGCAGATCCTCGGCGTTGCTGCTCAGCTCGCCATTACAAACATGCGGATGCGTGTCCAATCGCACATCGAACGCCTGCCGATCAGCTATTTTGACTCGACGCAGACGGGCCAGCTAATCTCGCGCATCATGAGCGACGCCGAAGGCATCCGAAATCTCGTCGGAACCGGCCTCGGGCAGATCTTGGGCGGGATTGTCACCGCAACTATCGCCATTGGCGTTCTGTTCTGGCTCAATTGGCAGTTAACGTCGGTCACGCTGGTGGTTTTAGTTATTTTCGGTGCAGTCCTGATGTACGCATTTAAGGTGCTGCGACCGATCTTTCGCGAACGCGGCGAGATAAATGCCGAAGTTACCGGCCGTCTTGGTGAGAGTTTGGGCGGAATTCGCATCGTAAAAGCCTATACGGCAGAAAAACGCGAGGAGCTTTCGTTCACGCGCGGCGCTCACCGTCTGTTTCGCAACATAGCTAAGTCAGTGACCGGCGTTTCCGCTATCGGCTCGTTCTCTTCGATCATCATCGGAGCCGTCGCCGTAGTCATGATCCTGATCGGCGGTAATGCGGTTCAAACCGGATCGATGACACTCGGCGATTTCTTGATGTACATCTCATTTACATTCCTGCTCGCAATACCCGTCTTCGAGCTGACCTCCGTCGGCACCCAGATCACCGAAGCCCTCGCCGGCCTCGACCGCATACGCGAGGTCATGGCGATGAAGACGGAGACAGACGAGGACAAGAGCCGCGACGCTTTGCCCGCGATCGACGGTAAGATCGAGTTTGACGACGTACATTTCGAATACGACAAGGACGTGCCAGTGCTAAAAGGCGTGTCGTTCCGGGCCGAGGCCGGCGCGACAACTGCTCTTGTCGGGTCGAGCGGCTCAGGGAAATCCACGATCCTGAGTCTCGTGCTCAATTTCATCCAGCCCACGACCGGAACGATCAAGGTTGATGGCAAGGACTTGCAATCCGTAAAGCTTCGCGACTACCGCAGCCATCTCGGCGTGGTTTTGCAGGACAATTTCCTGTTCGACGGGACGATACTCGATAATATTCGCTTCTCGAATCCTGAGGCGAATCTCGAAAAGATCAAAGAGATCTGCCGGATTGCGAACGCCGACGAATTTATCGAGAAGTTCCCCAACGGCTACGACACCGTCGTCGGTGAACGCGGCGTAAAACTCTCCGGCGGCCAACGCCAACGCATCGCCATCGCCCGAGCATTGCTCGCCGACCCCAGGATCCTGATCCTCGACGAAGCGACCTCAAGCCTCGACAGCGAATCCGAAGCGTTGATACAAGAAGGCCTGAATAATCTGCGAAAGGGAAGAACGACATTCGTCATCGCCCACCGCCTTTCCACCATCCGCAGTGCGGACCAGATCCTCGTCGTCGAAGCCGGCGAGATTCTCGAACGCGGCAGCCATGACGAGTTGATCGCTCTCGACGGCCGATACAAACAGCTATATGATAAGCAGTACCGTTTTGAGCAAAATCTTTTTGTAAACCCCGGAGAGGACTTTACAGGCAAACCAGCTGAAGCTCTCTCGCAGACAAAACTATAGAAGGAGAACTTTCCCCGATGGCTGAACAGAATTATTCGAACCACACCCGTTGGTATCCACTATTTCATTTTGTTGTGATGCCTTTGCTCGTACTTAACCTATTGTCGCACCTTGTCCGTTTATTTTTGGCCGCACCTGAAAGCGGGCGCAAAGCACTCGCTTTTTGGACGGTGCTCAGTTTGGCACTGATACTTCTCGCCCTCGCTTCGCGCCTCCAAGCCCTGAAGGCTCAAGATCGGGTGATCCGCCTCGAAGAACGCCTTCGCTATCGCGAGGTATTATCACCGGAACTGGCGAAAAGAGCCGACGCTATGCGAACCGGACAGATCATCGCGTTGCGGTTTGCTTCGGATGAGGAACTTTCGGGATTAGTTGAACGGACGTTGAACGGTGAATTCGAAAAGACGAAGGATATCAAGCTCGCGATCAAAAACTGGCGCGGCGACTATCTACGCGTCTGAGCGATCGATCTCGCGTGAGAGTATCTTTTGGATCGAGTGGAAACGCCCGAGACTTTCCGCCGCACGCAACGAAATGCGGAACATCGGGATGATGAACGGCACGAAATAGGTCTTGTCCCGGACAGCGGATTGGAACGAAAAGGTTCCGGCAGCCTTAAGGCATCGCTGAATCGTTTGAAGGCGGAATTGGTAAGCGAATTCCTCTTCATCGAGCCTCGACATGCCAAGCTTTACTCGCATTTCCAAAAAGAACTCTCTTTTCTCAGCTAACCACTCACGCGAGGGTAGATCCGTTATCCGATCAAGCAAGAGCGAGACAAGATCGTACGACGCCGAGCCTATCCTTGCGTCCTGGTGGTCGATGATCCGCATTCGATCGCGACCGTCGAGCATAAGGTTGGCGGCGTGGAAATCACGATGGCACAAAACTGAAGCGAACGTATCGAGTTCGACGGCGAGTTCCATGAATTCGGCTGACAGTTTAGCATCCTCGGCGGGCGATAGCGGATGCTTTAGATACGTCTCGAAATAATGCGTCTTGAAAAAGTCTAATTCCCAATCGAGCTTCTTCGTGTCAAATTTCAGGGTCGACGCAATCGCCTTTGTCTCGTACGCAAGGTCCGTGGCCTTTTGAATGCGAGCTATCAGAGAGATCGCCTCGCCCCTCAGCCGCGAGCGTCGCTCAACATCGGGGCCGGACATCTCGTCACGAAGAATGCGGTCGCCGAGATCTTCCTGGATGATGACCCCGAGTGATTCGTCCTGACCGAGTATCTCCGCGACCGGAAGCCCCGCAGTCAGGAACAACCGAGACGAATCTAAATAAGTTTGCTCGTCTGCATTAAACGGTTCGGGATATACACAGGCAACCGCCCCTTCGCCTCTCCATGAAATCCGGAAATACTCACGGGAAGATGCATCTGCAGTAAGCGACCTGGAATTGGTCGGCTCGCCACGGGACGCTAAAAAGGTAGTAAGTCTACGAAGACTATCCATATCCAACACAACTTTTGTTACCACTGACGTCGATCGCGTAAACCCGGAAGAGTTTCAAGAAGATCACGTCCTGCAATTCCAAACTCCCTCAAAGGCCCGGTAGGATTTGTGCCATAGTAGTAGAGTTTCCTCGTCGTTAGTTTCCGAACGGGTTCGAATTCGCCGGTCTTGGAGTCGAATCCGTATAGTTGGATGTTATACGGATGAGTCGCATAGTGAGCAAAGCCATCCTGCCAGATAAAGTTCCAAACTATTGCTCCGAATCCGTACTTCTTTCCCAAGTTACCGACGAACGTTCCTCCTTGGTATGAACTGATAAAAGGTTCGGTGTTAATGACTCGCAATTTCCCTTTCACCTCGGCAATCAAGTACGTCTGAAGCGTTCCGTCCGAACCGCCGTAAAATGCTCCGGTGACGAAAACAACGGGGCCCTGAATTTGTGGGAATCGAAGAATTCTGAATTGAATTGAGGGGCTCCGAGCCGCGCTACTCTTGTCTATCTCCCACCATTCATCGCCATCAATTATCTCAGAGTATTTTATCTCACGAATCAATTCACCGGTTTTCGATCTTTTGAAGACTATTCGCGGAACATCTTTGTCCCTCTGCCAAGCTGTTATTTCAACGTCACCTAACCCTGGAAATGTGACAACTTGCCTCTGATTGGGCTTTTCCTGAGCCAATACACCGAGAGAACAAGCGAATGTCAAAATGAGGAAGTAGATTATTCTTCCCGCGCTTAAAGGAGTTGTGTGGTCAAGTTGCATGTCTTTAATTTAGCGAAACAATATAATTTTCTCCTTCAACATATCCTCGCAACGCTTTCTCCGGGATCTCGCTGCAACCGCGAACCATATCAGCACGCACGATCGCGACATTCTCAAAGTTCGTACCCGGCTCGATCGTGACACCATCGGCGATGATAGTGCGATACAGCGTCGCTCCGTCGCCAATCGTTACGTCGTCCCAGATAACGGAATCTTTGAGACTCACCGCACTCGCCATCACACAGTTACGCCCGAAATGTACGTCACCGCTCTTCATCATCGCAAGTGAGATGTCGAGATAACGCGGGATAGTCGAAAGCTCGAACCAGTTTCCCTCAGCCACGTGCGCTGCGATCCTGCCGCCGCTTTTGATGAATGGGATGTAGATGTCAGTAACCGTATCCGAATATACGCCTTTAGGGATTAGATCGAGGATCGCCGGTTCGAGCACGTGGATACCCGTGAACATTAACGGGATCGGAATCTCACGCTCTGTATCGCGGAGTTCCGCCTCGGTAACGGGAGTCGCATGCGGCCCGAAATAGTCGATCATCCCATCTTTCGTGTGAACCACCGTGAATTTTTCGCGTTTATGATTTTCTTTCAAAACCATCGTCGCGATCGCTCCCGAGCGTTTATGAGCAGCGACTGCCTCGGCAATGTCGATATCGCTGATGATCTTGCCGTTTACAATTACGAAGGTGTCGTCTTCCAGATGCTTTCGAGCGAAATCGAGTGCGCCGGATGTGCCGAGAATATTCGGTTGCTCGACGGTGTATTCGATATTGACGCCGAAGTTACTGCCATCGCCCAGAGCGTCGATAACCGATTGCGGTTGGTGATGCAGATTTACGACGATATCAGTGATGCCAAATTTCGCGATGTACTCGGCGACGTAACCAACGAGCGGCTTGCCCAAAAAGGGAATCGCCGGTTTGGTGCGATCGATCGTTAATGGAAACAGCCGCGTGCCAAAGCCGGCGGCGAGGATCATGGCCTTCATAGCGTCGAGAATTCCGAAACTAGATAATACGGGAACGCGGAATCGTTTTACAATCGGTGACCTAAGAACATGTTACATGGTTTTATGGGGCAATAGACAATTGATCCTACCTGCTTTATTGTGAACGAATAGCGACGGTTCACAAACAGCATGGATTCTACTGTAACCTTAAAAAATGACCGAAGGGAGATCTTTGGTTGGCTGACATACGATTGGGCTAATTCAGCATTCTACACGACCGTCGTCACGGTACTAGCCGGCCCGTATCTAACTGCTCTAGCTCAGGCTGACGTAGGAAAAGCCGGGGTCGTTCTCCACCTAGGGCCATTAGGATCGATAACGTCCGACAATCTTTTCACCTCGACCCTCGGAGCATCAATATTCCTGCAGATCTTTCTGTTACCGATGCTCGGCTCGATCGCGGATTTCACCCCATACAAGAAAAAGATGATGGCATTTTTTTGCTACATTGGGGTCTTAGCAAGTTCGCTGTTGTTCTTTGTTTCAGGAACAAATTATCTCTGGGGCTGTCTCTTCCTGCTCATTTCGAATATCTGTTTCGCCGCGTCGAACGTATTTTACAATTCGTTC
Source organism: Acidobacteriota bacterium (assembly GCA_031408595.1). Lineage (GTDB taxonomy): Bacteria > Acidobacteriota > Blastocatellia > Pyrinomonadales > Pyrinomonadaceae > OLB17. The sequence goes on from JANNWQ010000423.1 coordinate 9,205, forward strand.
CTAGTCGACCTCACTACTGAAGATAAACGCGACAAGATCAGCAGTTACGGTTATGCGTCGGGTTATCTGGGCGGCCTGGTAATGTTGTTCGTGAACCTAGCGATGATCAATTTCGCACCGTCATTCGGAATAGATAAAGGAACGGCCGTTCGCGTCTCGATGCTCGTGGCGTCGATCTGGTGGGGAGTTTTTGCGGCTGTCACATTCATGCTTGTGAAGACCCGACATCCCGAACAAGATGCCAAGGGTAAGAGCCTCGTGACCGTGGGTTTCGTCGAGCTCTGGAGGACGCTGCGTGAACTCGCCGGCCTGAAATACACGTTGCTATTTTTAGCCGGCTATCTTCTATATAACGACGGCGTTCAGACCGTGATTCTCAATTCCTCGATCTTTTTATCGCAAGAACTATTTATCTCAAAAGGCTTAGAGAGCGATCCAACCTTTCTGTTGATGATCTTCGTGATCGCACAAGTATGCGCCCTGATCGGAGCTCTGGCTTTCGAACGGCTGTCGCGTGTAATTGGCACCAAACGGACAATTATTCTGTGCCTCGCTATCTGGTCAGGCATAGTCATTTTTGCCTACGGATTTCTGGAGTCGGTCTTTCAGGCGCAGATCATGGCGGCTTTCATTGGCCTCGTTTTGGGACCGACGCAGGCGTTGTCGCGTTCGCTGTTCTCACAGATGATTCCGAAATCGCGTGAGTCCGCATTCTTCGGCCTGTATGAGATATCTGAGAAAGGAACTTCGTGGATAGGGAATTTGGTGTTCGCTGTAGTCGTAGGCACTACAGGCTCCTATCGTCAGGCAATTCTCGCATTGATCGTTTTTTTCGTCGCGGGAATGGTAATTCTGTTGATCACAAATACAACGAAGGCCATTCACGCAGCCGGAAACCTCACGCCGGAGGAAGTTACCGCTAAGTAGGTGGATTGGAAATGGAACCGGCAATGGCTATAATTTGATAACGTGCTCACTAACTCAAACGAAAAAATCGTAACTATCTTCGGAGGCTCGAAGTGCGCTGAGAATTCGCCCGAGTACATCGAAGCGAAGGAACTCGGCGGGCGCCTTGCTGAGGCCGGATTTACTATCTGCACCGGCGGCTATCTGGGCATAATGGAAGCCGCTTCACGCGGAGCCCGTGAGAAGGGTGGTCGCGTGCTCGGCATCGTAATGAACCAATTCAAGAGCGAGCCAAACCGTTTCCTAACCGATAAAGTCGCGACCGATCATTTCTATGACCGTCTGCAGGGCTTGATCACCCGTTCGGTTGGTTTTGTCGCACTAAGAGGCGGAATGGGAACGGTGACGGAGATCTCGCTCGTTTGGAACAAACTGACAACCGGGGTACTCGGTAGGCGTCCGTTGGTTCTCGTCGGCGAATGCTGGAAACCGGTCGTGGACTCGTGGACGACAAATCTTGTCGTCAGCAACATTGACACGAGCTTTCTCGATTTCGCTCCGAATGCCGAGACAGCGGCTGCTATCATCGTCGAGAAATCAATGGGAGTTAGAATATGAATTGTCCAAAATGTACGGTTCAGTTGAATGACGGTGCGAAGTTCTGCGGTTCGTGCGGTTTTACACTCGCAGATGCACCACCGCCGATGGCAACGCCTCCATTGCCTCAATCTACTCCTCCGCCACCAACGGGCGGTGCGTTCCACTTTGATACCGATGGGCGCGGCCAGGGCCGCGGTTACACTTGGGAGATCAAGCATCAGGGAGCATTTGCTCTCGCGGTCGTTAATCTTCAGCCCGATCAAACTATCGCCGCCGAGGCCGGTGCGATGGTCTCGATGTCGGCTAATGTCGATCTGCATTCCGAAATGAAAGGCGGTGTTTTTGGCGCGTTGAAGCGTGCTGTCGGCGGCGAATCTGCGTTCGTTTCGACATTCACCGCTCGCGGCGGGCCCGGCGAAGTCACACTTGCTCCCGGAGCACCCGGCGACGTAGCGGGCATCGAGATGCAGAACCAGACCTTCATGGTGCAGTCGAGTTCGTATCTGGCGGGCGATACTTCGCTTGAGGTCGATACCAAATTTGGCGGAGCAAAATCGTTCTTCGGCGGCGAAGGTCTGTTTGTTCTCCAGATCACAGGTTCGGGTCTGTTGCTCGTTGCCTCCTTCGGGGCGATCCATAGACGCACACTTCGTCCGGGTGAGCAGTACGTTGTCGATACGGGCCACCTCGTTGCTTGGGAAGGCCACATGCAATACAACCTTCGTAAAGCCGCGAAGAGCGGATATCTCCGCAGTATGCTGAGCGGCGAGGGAATGGTCGCAGAATTTACTGGCCCGGGCGAAATATTGATCCAAACACGCAATCTCGCGGCCTTCGCCGGAATGCTCAAACCGTTTTTCCCGTCGCAGGGCGGCAGTTTTGGCAGCTAGAGCGGGCAAGAGGAATTTAGCTTTGTCGGCCACCGAAAAACCACCTCTCCATAATGAAGAGCTTCGCATCAGCGCGATAGCCGTCTCGCGTGGTATCGGCGACGGTCCGGCTTTTTTCCTGCCTGCGTTCGACATTCCTGCGGAACATCGTTACCTCACCGACGAAAACGTTTCTAAGGAAGTAGATCGCTTAAAATTCGCCGTCGGTAGAGCGCAAGTGAATCTCGACAAGCTGGCCTCGCCATCGGCCGGGAATGATTCGATCGCTGGCATCTTCGACACGCACCTATTGATACTCGACTCATTTGCTGCCAAGGTCGAACATCGAATTCGAAGTGAACATATCAACTCTGAGTGGGCCATTGAGGCGATTCTAAAGGATGGTGTTGCTCGACAGGGAACTGATACTGATAAGCATTTGCTTGAAAAGCACCTGGATTTAAAGGATGTCGCGGCGGGCATTGTCGATGAGTTAAGGAATGCCGACCGCGTCGATATCCCCGCAGGATCTGTGGTCATATCCCGTGAAATACGCCCCTCCGCCGTAATGGAGATGGCACGATCGTCACCGGCGGCTTTTGTAACGCGTCGGGGCGGTTGGACATCACATTCGGCGATTCTTGCACGGGAACTCGGAATACCGATGATTACGGGTGCTAATCTTTCCATGATCCAGCCGGGTGACAGGGTGATCGCTGACGGTTTTAGCGGCGAGGTAATTGTACGCCCGGGCGAGAAGGTGATCGCTTCGCTGTCCTCCGCACAGATCTCCATTGCCGAGCCTGTTTCGACTTTGGACATCGGCCAAGAAACCACTACATTAAACGGCATCGGAATGACGCTGCGTGTGAATGCCGAATCAGCAGTAGCCTACGAAAATGCCCGCCGAGTCGGTGCTACCGGTGTTGGCCTGTTCCGCTCCGAATCTTTGATTCCAAAGTCGGGTAAAATACCGAATGAAGACCAGCAAGCCGTCGCCTATATGCGTATCGGCGAGACTGTGGGTACGGCGGGGGTTAACATTCGGACGTTCGACATTGGGCCGGAGACGAGCAACGGCATGTCTGTTGCCGAACGAAATCCTTCGCTCGGCCTTCGCTCGATCCGACTCTCTCTTGCCGAGCCTGAGTTGCTCAAGACCCAACTGAGAGCGATCCTTCGCGCTAATGATCTGGGAAATCTTTCTATAGTCATACCGCTGGTTTCGGGCCTTAGTGAGATCCGCCGATTCCGCGATGCGCTTAACCAAGTCGTCGAATCGATGTCCGCTAGTTCGAAATGGATCCCGCGCGTCGGAGCAATGATCGAGGTTCCGTCGGCGGTGCTTACGGCCCGTGAGATCGCTGACGAAGTAGATTTTCTCTGCCTCGGCACCAACGATCTTGTTCAGTATCTTCTCGCGGTCGATCGTGATAATGAACGAGTCGCTGATTGGTACCAGACCCTCAACCCTGCGGTTTTGCGGGCGATCAGTGAGGTCGTAACCGCTGGACGTGATGCTGCCATCCCCGTCACTGTCTGCGGTGAAATGGCCGGCTCGCTTTTCTATATACCATTGCTTATCGGGCTTGGCGTACGTGAGCTCAGCATGAGTGGAAATTCGATCGCGGCTGCCCGCAGGCTTATTGGAGGTATATCGTCTCTCGATGCCGAGGCGGTCGCGAATGAGGCCGCGGCGGGCAAGACGGCAGCAGAAGTTGATTTGGCTCTTCGCAAGCTCTATTTAAAGCATTGGGCCCATCTGTTCCCGGAAGGCTTCCTTGAGCTGAAACACTCGTAGTTTCATATCCAAAAAATAGAAATCAAAAGGCTTTAGGCGTTTTCTTAATCGCTGACTCGTCGACCGCCCGTCGTCGCTCAAGCGAACAATATGAAAGTGCCAGGACCTCACATAATTCTCGTTACCTCTATATTGGCTCTGGCCGCAGCGGCGGCTGGCCAAAATACGTCTATATCTAGCAAGAATAATCCGTATTCGCCCAGCCCGTCGGGCAAGGCAACGCCGACAGTCGTAACAACTATCGCCAAGCCTGTGCCAACAGCAACTGCGACTCCGGCACTTATCGCGCCGCAGCAGGTGGCGTTTGTAATCAAGGACAGTAGAGCGGCGGTTCGGGAAGAAGTTCCTCCGTTCGCCGCCCCGAAAGTCACCCCGGCTGAACCAGCGGCTACCAAGCCAGCGTCCAGCATCTATCGGATCGGCATCGGCGACGTGGTCTCTGTAAATCTCAAGAACTCGGCTCAGGGATCGGGTTATTATACCGTTCGCGAGGACGGCGTGATCGATTATCCGCTCGCCGGGCCCGTCGTTCAGATTGCGAACAGAACGACAGATGAAGTCGCCGCTATGCTCCGTTCATCGATTAGACTTTTTGCAAACCCACAGGTCGAGGTCAAGGTTCATTACTATCTGAGCCGCTCCTTCACGGTTGAGGGCCTTGCGAACAATCCCGGCGAAAAAGTCCTTCGCCGTGAGGCGATGCCTGTCTTTGCTATCCGGGCCGAAAGCGAAGTTTCGCGCGAGGCGAACAAGGTCAGGATTACGAGAGTGAAAAGTGATGCTTTCGAAGAATACGCTCTGTCCGACGCCGCGACCGACAATGTTCTTATTATGGCGGGCGATAAAATTGAATTCATAGAAGATAGAAAAGCGGAGATCGCACAATACACGATCTTAGGAGTAAAGAAAACGCTGGTTGCCGGAACTAAGCTTTCACAGGCATTGGCCGAGGCTGTAGGAGCCAAGGCCGAGCCAAAGTATGCCGTCATTCGACGTACCAATGATAAAGACGTGACCACGATCTCCGAGTACGAGATCCAAACAATCAGGAAAGGCAAGGGGATAGACCCGGTGCTTAGTCCTCGCGATGTTATCGAAATCAAAAACTAGCGACTTTGTAGTAAAAACTTGAATGTTCAACATTTTTTGTTATACTGCAGAAGCCTTGTAAATGAAGCGCGTCGGGTGATCGCTTCGGTAAAACGAAGAGGAAAGTCCGAACACCGTAGGGCAGCGAGCCGGATAACGTCCGGGAGTGCGGGAAAGCGTACGACGACAAGTGCAACAGAGAGCAAACCAGCCCGCAAGGGTGATGGGTGAAACGGTGAGGTAAGAGCTCACCGGCGTGGCTGGTAACAGTCGCGGCCAGGTAAACTCCTCGTGGTGCAAGGCCAAATAGGAGAACGCTTATGAACGGCCCGTTCAGTGTCGAAGAAATTCGACGGCGTTTTCGGGTAGGCCGCTCGAGCTGTTCGGTAACGAACAGCCTAGATGAATGATCGCCACTCGTGAAAGCGAGTACAAGATTCGGCTTATAGACGCGCTTCATTTGCAAAGCATTTTGCGTTTTTACACGGAAATAACTAGGAGAGTTCATATATGGCAAACCGGAAAGGTGTATTTATTGGTGCGTACGTACCTAACGAACTGAAAGAGTCGCTGCGTCGCCGAGCCGCTCTCGAACATCGCACTCTCTCACAGGAAATAACCCGCATTTTGGTCGAGGCCGTCCACGGTAAAGGTCTGCCTGCCGGCAGCGTCGATCGCCGGGGCCAGGTGATCGTGCCCCGTCGCCGAGCGACCGATCCCCCGATCCGCCGCCGCGCTGAGGATCTGCCGTATATTGCCCCCGAAGGCAAGAAAAAATAGCTTCTTCATATCATCAGTAAGAGCGTTACGGGATCTGTTTTCCGTGACGCTTTTTTGCTTGGCTTCGTTCTGTTACCATAATGTTTTATGGAAAAAAACACTTTGCTCTTGGTCATTGTGGCCGCGCTTAGCGGACTGATCGGCGGCTTTTTGCTCGCGAACAGCATGAATCGATCCGAGATGAACGCCGTGCGTTCGCAGGCCGTCGCTCCGGCGGCCAACTCAGCACAGCCACCGAATAGAACTGACGACACACTTTCTCCGGCTGAGATCAAAGCTAAGATCGACGAGGCAGACCAGAATGCCGATAATTTTGGATTCCAAAAGAATCTCGGCATCGGACTTTACCGTTACGCTGCGATGAAGCAGGACGAGATCATCATGGTCGAAGCGGAACGTATCCTCATGCGTGCCAGCAAGCTCGACGCGAAGGACTTTGACGTTCTCGTCGCATTGGGAAATGCAGAATTCGACCTCGGATTTTTCAAGAAGGAGAACGCTGGATTTGAGAGGGCTCGCGCAACATATATCAAAGCTCTTGAGGTCAAACCCGGCGACCTGGACGTCCAGACCGATCTCGGACTTACATATTTTCTTACAGAGCCGGCAGACAATGCGAAGGCCGCTGCCGCACTTGAAAAGGTGATCGCCGCCGACCCGAAGCACTCGCGTTCCATGCAATTCCTTGTTCAGTCATACGTCAAGCTTGGCCGCATTGCCGATGCCGAGAAGACGCTCGCCAAGCTCAAAGAGATCGAGCCTGCCAATGCCCAGCTCAGAGAGCTAACGACCCAGATCGCCAATGCCAAAGGCGGTATGAAGTAGATGCGGGAGTTCATCTTCATTCTTATTGTTATTCTAGTCCTTCTGGCTCTGACTGCCATCAGGTATCGCAAGACGATTGCGGGAATTTTGGGCGTAGCAAAGATGCTAAAGGAAGCCAAAGAGGCGGCCGCGGGAGCGAAGGCCGTTACGGGTGAAAAGCCGAGCGTGCAACTGGTAAATTGCTCCAAATGCGGCGTTTGGGTGCCTCAAAGTAAGGCGTTAAAACGCGGTGAAGGGTTCTTTTATTGTTCCGAAGCCTGCAAACAACTTGTAGCTAGTAACTAAAAAACTTGCGACTGTTAGAAAAAAAGCCTTCTAACAGATAATAGTTTTTAGTTAATAGTTAGCTGAACGTCCCTAGGTACCAAACGATCATCCGCTCCCCAAAGAGCATCGCGACCATCGCTCCGATCCCGAGGAAGATGCCGAAAGGGATTTGTGCCTGGAAGTCTTTGTCTTTTGACCTCATTACTACAACCGCACCGGCGATCGCTCCGGTGAAAGCTCCTACGAAGATCGTAAGCAGAGTCAAACGCCAACCGAGCAATGCTCCGATGCCGAGGAGCAGCTTTACGTCGCCAAGACCCATCGCGTCGACACCTCGTAGGGCCTTCCATATTGCACCCACGAGCCACAGCGAGCCGCCGCCGATCAAAGCTCCGAAAAGGGCTCCGACCAAACTGATCGCCCACGCCGGCCAGCCGTGATAGACACTAAGGTATGAGATCGGGCCGTAGGTCGTGTCGGAAAAGTAGTTTCCTTCAAACACTAGCGGAAAGACGATTCGCACAATGAATGCAATGATGAACATCGGATACGTAATCACGTTCGGCAAGATCATGTGCTCGGCGTCAATAAAAACAAGGGAGATCATCGTCGCGGTAAACGCTAGAGCGAGGCCCAGATACGGTGTAAAGCCGACCTGCCAGTAGACCAACATAAACACCAACGCAGTTAGCAACTCAACAGCAGGATAACGCCACGCGATCGGTTCCTTACAATTGCGGCATTTGCCCCCGAGTATCAGCCAACTCAAGACCGGAATGTTATCGTACGGCTTTATCGCCGATTTACAGTTCGGACAGGCAGAATTCGGCATAATTACTGACAGCTCATTTGGCACGCGGTAGATCACCACGTTTAAAAAGCTGCCGATCGCCGCTCCCAGCACGAACACAAATCCATAGGCAAAGATCTCGGGCAAGCCCAAAACCGCCTCAAACGAAGTCGCAAATATCATCTGCATGAATTATCTATTTTGGTGTGACCTGCGGCCCAAGGCCGCTTGGGAATATATTATCACACCAACTTTGACCTCATCGACTATATAAAAAAGACAGAGCCCGGTCGGTTAGGACCAGGCTCAGATTGGATAGGACAACTGTAGGAACGCTCGGAAGGTGTAAGAGCACAGCGGCGTGGCGATGCTCCAGTGAGGCAGTGGCGAAGGGTCTTGACAACTTCATCAAGCTTGCCACTGTTCTATATAGCACGCAGCGTGCCAGAGCAAGCGTCCTAGAAGATTAGGGATAGAAAGCACGCTAAGCCGTTATAAATAGGGGCTTTGACGTAGGTGTTAGCTTGAGATCGTTTGGGTAGGCTTCACCGTTTTGCGTACCTATTACCGCTTTTTGACATAACCAGGCACTTTTTAGTGACATTTTCTGGAAGGTTAGTGCAATTAGTACTTTGGGCGCGCAGAAACGCCGCGACTTCCTACACGGCGGCGCGGCGTTTCTGCGTTTGATTGCTTCGATGAAGCTAGTTTCCGTTCACAGGTTTGCGATTCGAGTTCGTGTTGGCCGGTTTGACCATGCCATTTGAGTTCATCCGTGAATTTGAATTAGCTCCATTGGACGTCGATCCCATTCCGTTTCCGGGTGTCAGGTTCGTTGCGTTGGGCGGCACGGTTGGTTTTGTCGTGGCATCCGAATTCGTTACGTAACCCGTATTCGTGTTGGTGCCACGAAGGTTTGCGTTATTCGCGTTGGTCGAATTATTTGCTACGGTGCTACAACCGGCCGACGCGGCGACGGCTGTAAGTAAGGCTATTGATAAGATCTTCATTTCGGTCTCCTCTTTCTTTTAATAAATGAATGGGGCCGGTGAAAATTCCGGCCCCATTAGCTGTCTCTCTGGAATACTATCTGTAGATATTCTGCCCACGATGATTCGTCTTCCAGTCGTTCTCGAAGTACTCAGCATCCGCGGCATTCTTTGGCTGGACACCAAAAACCGTCGCACCGTTGTTGATGCCTTCCTCATACAATTTTGCACGATCCTCAGGGATTCCAGCTCCGACCAGGGCTCCGACAAGACCGCCTGTAAGTCCACCGACGCCTGCACCAGCCAATGCTGCCGCGATCGGTCCCCATACGACAAGGCCCAAGCCTGGCAATACGAGATTAGTGCCGATCGCCGCGATTCCCGCGATGATCGCTCCGAGCGTTCCGCCGATCGCTCCTCCGACGCCTGTACCCTCGAGAGCCTTGCTGCCGAGTTCGGTCTCACCCTGTCCGTCGCCGTAATATTTCTTACGGGTATCATCCGACATCATTACGTTGATCTCTTCGTCGGTATATCCCCGATCACGAAGTGATTTGTACGCGCTCTCAGAACTTTCCTTGTCCGTGAACATACCGGTCAACATTCCTGGTTCTCTTTGTGTGGTAGCACCTATATCTGACATATTTATTACTCCTTGTTTCGTAGCCCTGTTAAGATTTCGGACTTGTGTGAAGAACGGGCGAAAGTCCGTGAACCGCCGCGTTAGGTCATAAGATTATCAACCTTACGCATCGGCTGACTGTACGATGGAACACATTTGATTGCGGTATTTTTGGTACCTAAATATGTTTTGCAAAATACGTGTGCAACCATACATACAAAGCCGCAACATATCGGGCATACTTCATCCGTTTGGGTCATTTCGACCAAGGAGAAACTTTAATGAATAACCTTTTTCGTGGTGCTTTGGCGGGTGCGGCTGCTTGGAAACTCGGCGGCGGCCTTTATCTCAACGATCTTTATATTTGTATTGGTTTTCTGGCTTCTAGGAAAATGTTAAATGAATATTTGCAGCAACAAATGAAGGGCGGACGTTTTCAACGTTCGGCCTTTCTATATTTCAGCGGACCGGATTATCGGAGCGAATTAGTCTATTTGTCCGGATGGGGAGTGTTAAGAAGTTTGGCGGGGATACGCAGATTTTTCGTGCTCTGCTGAACTTTAGGCGCAGATAAAGAACTCACGCAAAACTCGCGTAGGACGCAATGAAGGATAGAAAGATCCTTATACCTTGGCTTCTTCAGCCACAGCTACTGATTGGGAGCTTTTTGGGCCCGGCTTTTCGTAGGCCTTGCGGGGGTTTAAGATGATGGATCTCAGCGTCACCTGCCGGCTGCGGGCATCGGCGGCGGTGCTGGCTTCGTAGTCGAACGAGAAGGTGAAATTGCCCGTTGAGAGCTTTTTGCAATCGTCGTCGGAGAGATGAAAGCAGAACGCATCGGCATAGATTCCGAGGCTTTCGTCGCAATGGCCAATCGGCTCTGTAGCAACGTCGACGAGATAGACGGGTACGCTCTCGAGGTGTTCGCAGCGGGCGTAGAGATCTCCGAGAACATGTCGGCGCGAGATAGAGAGCGGTGAATATTTCATATCGATAACAAAGAACAAAATAAAAGGATGCCTTCGCGCTTTCGCGGCGTAAGGCATCCCTGATGTACTAATACAAACCCGAAGGCTCAATTACCAACGGTTGCCACCGCCGCCGCCGCCGTAGCCGCCACCGCCGCCACCGCTGCCGCCGCGACCACCACCGCCGCCGTAGCCACCACCGCCGCCGCCGCTGCGTCCGCGACCACCGCCGCCACCGCCCCCCGGACGATCGCCCTGTGGTTTAGCTTCGTTGACCTTGAGTTCGCGACCG
>JANNWQ010000424.1:0-2588 GCA_031408595.1 Acidobacteriota bacterium
CCTATTGTTTCGCTTGATTCGACAACGCTTGCAGCCGGTGGGGCTGCTAACGTTGCTGCTAACATCGCAGGTTTGGGAGCAAACCCGTTTCTCATCGGCATCACCGGAGACGATCCCGAAGCATCCGATCTACCGTCTGTCTTTGCGGATAAGGGAATCCTAGATTTCGAATTAAAGGCGATCCCGGGCAGAAAGACTACGGTCAAAACCAGAATCGTAGCCCACAATCAGCAAATGGCCCGGATCGATCAGGAAACGATCGACGAGATCGCGTCGGCCGATGCTGTAAAAATGATCGAACGTCTAGAACGACGTCTCGAAGAGATCGATGTCGTCGTGATCTCTGACTACGGCAAGGGCTTTCTCACGCGTGAGATCTTGAGCTCGCTCATTTTGGCCGCCCGAGAGATGGGTAAACCCGTGCTCGTCGATCCAAAAGGTAAAGACTATTCGAAGTATCAAGGAGCAACGATGCTCACGCCCAACAAACGCGAAGCGGCCGAGGCGTGTGGCATTGAAGCAGCAAGTGGCGACCTCGTCGAGACTGCTAAACAAAAGCTGCTTATCGATCTCGACCTTGATTCATTATTGATCACGCTCGGTGAGGACGGAATGACCTTGTTGCAGAAAGACGCAAAGGCCGCAAATCTAAGCGCAACTGCCCGCAATGTCTATGACGTAACCGGAGCCGGCGATACGGTGATCGCCACACTGGCAGTTGCGATCGGCAGCGGAATGGATACATTCGAGGCGGCGAAAGTTGCCAATCTTGCTGCCGGCATCGTTGTTGAACGCGTCGGCACTACACCTATTACTCAAGCCGATCTCGCAACTATCGTAAGCGAGTGGAAATAACCGCCCGATGAATTCGCCGCCGAAAATAAACGCTCAGGGTAAGGTTCTCGTATATCTTTTCGGCTCGCTCGGCGACAACATCGTCGCAATCCCGACGATGCGGGCCGTACGACGCCATTTCGCTGACGCAGAGATCGTTGTTTTGCAAAACATCCAGGCAGCAATGCCGGTCAGGGCCGAAGAGGTAATCCCGCACGAGCTGGTTGACAGATATTTAACATACACCAGCGATGTCCAAGGGCTTGGCAAGATGCGGCATCTTCTGGGACTCTGGCGGCAGTTGCGGCGGGAAAAATTCGAAGCCGCAGTTTATGCGATCATCAGTGAAAGGCCAGAGAGTTCAGTCGAGCGAGATATTTTATTTTTTCATCGATGCGGCATAAAAAATCTCTACGGATTTCACGCGTTCTCGCCGGATGAGTTGTTTCCAGTAGAGTCTTCGGGCCTGGCCGCCGCTGTTCCAAATGAAGCCAAGCGACGGCTGGAACGTATCGGACGCGACGGTATTCCTGCGGAGACAGACGATCTTGCAACGCCGCTGATGTTCTTCTCTAATGACGAGATCGACGAAGCTAGAGATTGGTTAGCAGGTCGCCGCCAAAAGCCCGAAGCGAAGCTGATCGCACTCGCTCCGGGCTGCAAAACAAAAGCCAATCAGTGGCCGGAAGAACGATTCGCGGCACTCGGGCAGCGACTGGAAGATGACGGGAGTTTTGAGATCGTCATCGTTGGCGGTAAGGCGGAACGAGAGATCGCGGGAAGGCTTGGTTTTGGCATTAAAGCCGCAGGCGAGTTTTCGGTGAGGCAGTCCGGAACGTTGTTATCGCTTTGTGACGCCTACATCGGGCTGGATACGGGCACGACTCATCTCGCTTCTGCCGTCGGAACACCGTGTTTTTCAATCTATGGAGAACGCAACAATCAAGGTCAGTGGTTTCCGTTAGGCGACGGTCATGTGACGTTGTTTCACCGTGTGGAATGTGCAGGATGCCGACATGAAGTTTGCCCGCTTGCCGATCACCCCTGCATTCAAGGCATTGATGTAGACTCAGTTTGGCCGCATTTGCAGGAATTTCTGACTACCATCGGATTGAAGCGGCCGTCTCGGGTCATCGAAATTTAGGTATATGAGTTTGGCAACAAAGCTACGAGGTTTGCGCGAGGTCTGGGCGTTTGATAATCGCTTGTGGCTCCTTGTGACCAAAACGCTTTTCCGGGGCCAGACGCTGCACGTCTATCGGTACAAAGGGCTTGATATTCTCGTCGATCACGCCGGCGGTGACGCCAATGGAGCTCGAGAGGTATTGACCTCACCGATGTACTCGCGGTTCTTTCAAAGGATGAAGCTCGACGGGCCGCTGAACGTGCTCGACCTGGGAGCAAGTAACGGAGGATTTCCGCTATTGCTCGCAGCAAACGGATACAAGTTTGCGCGGCTCGTGAGCGTCGAGTTCAACCCGCAAACTTACACGCGTCTTCATTTCAATCTCACACGGAATCTCAGCGGCAACATTATTCCGTTGAATGCCGCTCTTTGTGGCGAGAGCCGAAAGCTGACGGTCGCCGTTGGTAGCGGCGGCGTGTCGGACAGTATTTATGAGGCGAGCGAGGGCGGCGATGTTCGCCAAGTTGAGATCGACGGATTTTCGTACAATGACCTTTTCAACAAATATTTCCCCGACGAGGTAGTCGACATCTGCAAAATCGACGTCGAGGGCGCCGAGTTCGAGGTC
>JANNWQ010000425.1:0-2846 GCA_031408595.1 Acidobacteriota bacterium
GGATCAGTTCGGGTTGCATAATTTACCGAAAGAACGAGTAAATCAACGGGTGCCCTTACTTCGTGCGGGCTTCTGCAACACGGGCTTCTGCAATGGAGCCTTCCGCCCCGCCGAGCCCTGCATTATCGCTTCGATCTCGTCGATCTCTTTTGGCACTTTTGAGGTCAGATTGTGATTGCCGTCCGCTTTAACCAAAATATCATCCTCGATACGGATGCCGATACCGCGATACTTCGACGGTGCTGATTTATCGTTGGGCGGAATGTAGAGGCCGGGTTCGACCGTCAGGACCATTCCCGGAGCAAATGGCCGGGAAGTCGTCGCTTTTTGATCTAGGTAGTATCGTCCCGCATCATGCACATCGAGCCCGAGAAAGTGGCCGACGCCGTGCATATAGTATTTCAGGTACGATTTCTTTTTAATCAGCTCTTTCGTTTTGCCCTTTAGCAGGCCGAGTTTCTTCATGCCTTCGGTGAGTAATTCGATCGAGAACTCCTGCCGCTTGTGGTATTCGTTTCCGACAACAGTAAAGTCAATGCACTGCTTTTGAACATCTAGCACAACGTCATAAACCTCACGCTGAGCAGACGTATATTTACCGTTGACCGGAAAAGTGCGGGTGATGTCCGAGGCGTAACCCTCGACTTCGGCACCAGCGTCGATGAGGATGAGATCGCCGTCTTTTAGCGGCATGTTGTTCTCGACATAGTGCAAGATCGTCGCATTGTCGCCGCCCCCGATGATGGAGTTGTACGCAACACCGCTCGCCCCCTTATCTTTCATGTAGGCTTCCATAAAAGATTCGACCTGGCCTTCGTTCATGCCCGGCCTTACCTTCTGCATTGCAAGAATATGAGCTTCGGCCGCAATATCACCGGCCTTCTGCATGTACTCAACCTCTTTCTTGTCCTTATGCAGACGCATGTGGCCAATGGTCGGCGTTGGGTCGATGATGGTGTGCGGAGGATATGCGGTCTTGATCCGGCGCACGCGCTGCTCGGTAAAATAGCCCAGTATTTGCTGGTCGAGAGTTTTGTCAACAGCGAAGCGGTAATAGAGCTTGTCGTGGCCGTGTAGTAGCTTGCCAATATCTTCCGGGAACTTCTCGATCGAAAATGCACGGTCTGCTCCAAAATTCTTCACCGCACCCTCGACGCCCTGACGACGACCAAACCAGGTTTCCATAATCGGGTCACGCGGTCGCACATATAGCGTGAATGGTTTCTTCGCCGACGGATCGATCACGGCGATCGCGTCCGGTTCGGTAAAGCCGGTCAGATACCAGAAATCAGAGTCCTGTCGAAACTTGAATTCGGTGTCATAACTCCGCGTCTGTTCGTGGGCCGCCGGGATTATCGCGACCGAGTTCTCATCCATCTGCTCGATAAACTTCTTTAGTTGTGAACGCATATGCAAAAAGTTTAGCCTAAATCGTTCAAAAGCAAAATGCTGATATAATTCACGCAAATTCGATAGACAGGAGAACCAGATATGAAAAGAATGATCTTGCTTGTTGTGACGCTGATCCTTGTGACCACCGCCGCCTTCGCAGACATTGCTCCGGCACCGGGCAAGTCGCCGAACCGCGTCAAAAAACCGCCCGTGGTAAACACCAACCTCGATATTACGCTGGACAGCAAAGCCACGGAGGCTCGGCTTATCATTCCCGCTTCGCAGCTAAAGCAACTGCGTGCCGAACTTGACCTGCTTGACGGCGGCGATACTAATACGGCAGCCGTATCGAGTGACGCGACTTTCACTCGAACGCAGACGATCGTGAGCGGCATCTTTCTGAGCCTTGCATTCGTGTTTGGCGGTATCTTCTTTGTTCGAAGCGGCCGTAACGTTAGAACCGTTGGAGCGGTCGTGGCAGCAGCCGCGCTCGGTTCAGCGGCAACGGTCATTTACGCTAATGTCGGCCCGCCGCCTGACGCTCGTACCATTTCGGGCAAGATGTTTTCGCAAGCCGTTCACAACTATGGTTTCGGGACCGGAAAGATAAAACTCGAAACCGGCGAAGGTGACAGGATCAGGTTGATCGTCCCGAACCCGGAAAAGAGCCCATCGGGCGACGAATAAATGCAGGAGATTCGCACCGCACGATTCGAGATGACGAGCTCCCTTGTTTTTGTGGCGGCCTTCATCTCGGCGTGCGCAGTTGCGGCCGTTGCAATTGGAGCTTTCCCGCTTGCGGCGTCTATCACCACGATCTTTCTTTTTGCGGGCGTTCACAATGTGATGGAGTTTCGCTACTTTGTAGCGAGAATGCCCCTGCGTTGGGGACGCTCGCGGCTTTACTACTCGGTCGGGATCGGCGGCGTGATCGTTTTGGCCGCCGCTTATCTGACACTGTATTTTGCGAGCGGAAACTGGCTTTGGAGTGAATATAGTTGGGCGACGTCTGCGGCCATATGGAATACTGCTTTCGTCCTCTGGATCGCGACGCTGTTTTACTTGCGAGGTAAACAGCGGCCAAAGAGTGATTGGGCGTGGGCATTTCCGCTCGCGCTTTTTGTCGCAGCCTTCATCTGGCTCGCACCGCAATACTGGAGCCTCGCGCTCGTCTACATCCATCCATTCGTAGCGATGTGGTTTCTCGAACGCCAGATCCGCCGAACGCGGCCCGACTGGCTCCGGGCGTATCATTTCTGTCTAGCTTCGATACCGGTATTCTTGCTTCTACTCTGGTTCGCCTTGTCCGGACAACCAAACCTCTCGGAAGAAACAAATCTGTTCTGGCGAATAAATCAACACGCCGGTAGCCAGATCTTGCCGGGAGCATCGAGCCATCTGCTTGTAGCGACGCACGTATTTCTCGAATCGATCCACTACTTCGTTTGGATCTT
>JANNWQ010000426.1:0-3204 GCA_031408595.1 Acidobacteriota bacterium
GACAAAATCAATTTTTTGCCGTGGTAGCTTCGGATATATTTGCGTTGACTAACTACGCTCAGTTGCCCGTGGCGAAGCCTTTTCAATTGCACGATCGTGTTTCCGGTGTGCTCGTACCTATTAAGACAATCGAACCGTCCGGCGTGGTGGCGATCGGTGACAGTGGATATCTGTTGGTCGCCAATGATAAGGATGAGGGTAGCGGTCTCAGTCTGAGCGTGGTCGAGGCCAAAACCGGGGCGATTTTTAGGCTGCTCGAAAATATTCAGGGGAATAAAAAGAACCCGAAGTGGGAGGCTCTGGCTAAAGATGCGGACTGCTATTACTACGCTATCGGATCGCACGCTATTGATCCCGGTGATTCGGCTGAGAAACTTGCTAACCGTTCGCGGCTGTTTCGTTTTCGGCTGAAGGGCGAGGCCGCAGGCGATCCGATGGCGATTTCAATGGATCTCGGCGTAAAGGAATTTGAGATCAAGACTTCGCTGGTCGCATTAGGCATTTACGATCCGGTCCCAAAGCCGACACCTGACCCTAAAAGAATCAAGGCAAAGATCGAAGGGATGGCAATCCGCACGGTCAATGGCCAAAAGCAACTCTTTATCGGTATAAGAGAACCCTTTGCCTCCGACAGTAGAATACAGGTACTCTTCGCCGAGATTCCGGCCGAATCCCAGGCCGCTTCTCCCACAGTTTTAACCCTGAAACCGTTCTTTACGTTCCCAGCCGGTCGGCCAAAGAATTCGCCTGAACCGTTCAAGTTGTCGTCAATAGAGTACGTTCCTGACTTGAAAGGCTTTCTTATTCTCACTTCGACCGAAAGCGCAGACAACGCCTTTTACGGAAATGGAATGTGGTTCGTCAGCGACGCCGACATCGAGAAATCGCGGAACGCTAAATCAGACGGCAGCGATAATACCGTCGCGGCAAAACAGATTTGGGACTTCCCGCACGACTCGAATGATAAAAACTACGTTGAAATGAAGGCCGAAGGCATAAGCATTTTACCGGCAACCAACAGTGGCAAGATGCGCCTCGTCATCGTCTATGATAACGATCCTCAATCAAAACACCCTGACACTAAAGAGCACCCATCAATGATGGAATGTTTAGAAATGACGGGCGATTTCAAGATCAGTCGGGCCGCGTGTTAAGTAACTTACAAAAACCATCGGGCGATTAGAACCAAACATGAAAAACATAACAATCAATCAGGTCCGGCTTCTCGCACCGAATATTCGTCAAGTGTATCTCGATGCCTTCCAGAACGCAGACGCTATGCTGGCGGCGTATCACATCAACGACAATAGTTTACGCCTGTCACATTTTATGGCCCAGATTCTTCATGAATCAGGTGGATTTACGATCTTTGAGGAAAATATGAATTATTCGGCGGCCAGAATGATGGTCGTCTGGAAAAAGCGATTTCCAATGCTGGAATCTGCCGAACCCTATGCACATAAACCTCGAGAATTAGCTAATCATGTTTATAACGGTCGTATGGGGAATTCACTTGGCACAGATGACGGGTGGAACTATAGAGGACGAGGCCTGATGCAGATAACGGGCCGGAAATCTTATACCCATTACGGGCAAAAACTTGGTATCGATCTGGTCGGCAACCCGGCCCTTGCGTATTCCGCCGCATCGTGTCTAAAGATAGCCGCCGAAGAATGGGTCGAAAGTAATTGCACTCCGCCTGCCGATCAGGACGACATCGTCACCGTAACCCAACGAATAAACGGCGGCCAGACAGGTATCAAGGAAAGAAAGGACTGGCTCATAAAGACAAAGAAAATATGGCTGTAGCTGCCACCAAAACCGGTATGAGACTTACACTATTTTTCAGATCACTGGCTTTTCTCGCCATTGCTATTGGCGCATTTCCGACAGCACTCTTTGCTCAACAGACTCCGACCTTCGTACGCAAGTTTGTGGAAAACACACAAGCGCCAAATTCGGTCTTGTGCGAACGAGCAAAGCCGGTTGAAAATAAGGTCTTTTGGGCATATGGAGCGGTTTACCTTGCTAAGGACATTGAGTTTCCCGACAAATGTGTGATGACCAAATTAGAGGCCGATGCTTACCAAAAAAAGCTCCACGACGAGGGCAAGGTAAAAGAAGTAGATGGAATCCAAAGCTATTATCTTCAGAATAAAGCGTCAGATAGTCTCAAGAAAGTTATCGACGAACTCTTGGCATCAGTCGCCGTTAATGAGCGCGAAATGGTTCGCTTTATGGTTCCAAGAGGCTGTAATCCAAATACGAACAAGAATCCACTGGGTTGCGACGACCGCCGTATATTTAACAAGGACTGGGGAAAACGGAGCTATGACGATGTACTCGGTAATTGGAACGGGCGAATCAGTGCCGCCTTCGAGATTTTGCCGGAAGATAATGAGGCCAAACGGCTAGTAAAAATAAAAGCGGTACTGACAGCCAACCCCGGTGTGGTTTACTCAGCGGCAATTCCCGGTGCCTCACAGCATTTGCTGCTGGCTGCGATCGACGTCAACTCGAGTTTTTGCCGTGCCGCGAGTGCTTGTGAGAAAACACTAATGAAATACGGATGGTTTAGGACAGTTCGTGATGACAAAGACCATTTTACTTATCTGGGATACGAAGAAGCCAGACTAACCAACCTCGGACTCGTCAAAACTGTGTTGAAAACCTACGACAAAATTGACTATATCTACTACCTACCTGGGAGGCGTTAAATGATTGGCAAGTTTGCGTTAGCTGGCACTATTGGAGTCGGCATCTTTGCATTCCTCGTTGAATCGTCGGGGGCACAGGCTCCTCCGCGAAGGTGTTCGACTGAAGCTGTGCCGGATGCGAGGCTCTCAAGGATCGAAAGGCAACTGAGCTGGCCTCTGGGTGATTCAATGATCGCCGTAAATGTATATGACAAGCAAGTTGCCGCTCGAAAGATTACCTTTGTCGTTCTGCATCATGATGAACAAACCGGTCTTAAACTCACAAAGCAGAAGATACTTGAAAAAGGCGGGCGGCTGATCGAGGTTGTCTCGTGCAGCGGCGGAAGCGATGGTTTATTAAATCCTGAACGTAACCTTACCTTCCGTGTGAACGATGTTTCCTATACGATCGATCCGAACAGGATATTCACTGACCAAGTTACCGATTCCAAGAAACGCCCTTTGCCCGTCGATGTCGTCGGCAAGGTTAAGGTTTTTCGCAAACTCT
>JANNWQ010000427.1:0-3022 GCA_031408595.1 Acidobacteriota bacterium
ATGCGGTCGGCGGATGCACTCGTTTGAGCGGAGCGGGTCGGGTGGGCGGCGGCCAGGGCTTCGACGTCGATCTCGCCGGAGAGGGTGTGGGCGAAGCGGGCTTCCTTTTGGCCGGGGAGGACGGGGAGTTTTACTACGAGCGGATCTTCGCGACGGCTGAGGCCGTCGAGGGTTTCCTGGACTTCGCCGAGGCCTTGGAACTCGTGCATGCGTTCGGTACGCGTTCGTAATTCGCCTAAGGTCTGCGGGCCGCGAAGAAGCAGTACTGCCATCACGGCGGTTTCCGACGGTTCGAGCTCGTACACGCTCGGGAGCATGTGCTTGTATTTGGGCACGCGGCTGGTGCTGCCGTAGAAGACGTAGATCAGATTGCGGTCGCGCAGGTGCTCGACGGAAGTGCTGACCGCGCCTTCGCCGAGCGACATCGCGGGCTCGCGATTATTCTTTTGGTTACAGGCGTTTACGAGCGCGTTTAGGGTCAGCGGATAATACTCCGGCGTCGTCAGTTGCTTTTCGACAAGCGAACCGAGGATGCGGGCTTCGTTTTCGTTAAGTTGTTCGAGCATAGATTGGTGAGTGTAGTTTACAATTATCCCAGATTCGAATTATATTTTCTTCTCCCGCGTTTTCTTTGCGTTCTCTGCGACTCTGCGGGGGAAAAGGTTCCCGCAAAGACGCAAAGAACGCAAAGGAAGAGGTCAGATCCTTTTCGTTAATTTACAATTATGTAAAAGGATATTCTAGTTGCCCGAACAGAGGATGAGCTGGGACTCGCATACGAACGCCTGCGAGGAGCCGCCGCACTCGGCTGCGATACGGAAACGTCAGGCTTTAATTCGCGTGTCGGCAGGCTGTTTTCGGTGCAATTTTCGGACGGTGAATTCAACGTGCTCGTGCCCATCGGCGAAGGCGTCGCTCTCGGCCCGCTCGCCGATATTTTGAGTAACGATGCGATCGTGAAGATCTTTCACAACGCAAAATTCGATCTTGAATTCTTAAACGACAGCAGCTACGCGGTCGCAAATGTCTTTGACACGATGATCGCGGAAAAAGTCTTGACCCGTGGTGCGGGGCAATCTTCGTCGCTTGCCGAGACGCTATATCGCTATTTCGCGGTAGATCTCGACAAATCACAGCGGGCGAAATTCAACCGCAAATGGGATGGCGTGTGGACGGACGAATTGGTCGATTACGCCCTGTCGGACGTGATTCACCTGCCGCGACTGATGGCGGAGCAAAATACGTGGCTTGAGAAGCTAGGACTGTCCGGCGAGTTTGAAACCCAGCTTCAAAAGATTTTTAGCCACGAATAACACGAATAACACGAATTATTTTTCTTACATTCGTGCTATTCGTGTAATTCGTGGCAAAAATCCCTCTTACTCAGATCTTGCGGCCAGATTTTGAATAGTGTGCGTGTGATGATGCTCCGCGTGGTAGATCGTGAAGTAGAAGATCTCGCGGAACGTCAGCTTGCCGAGTAAAGGATGTGGCAGGACGAGGACGTCCATCTTACCTTCGTCGCATTTTTCGATCTTGGAGCAGAGCTTTGCGACGAGATCTTTTAGAGTCGTGACAAGCTCATTTTTCCGGCTGAACGGAACATCTTTAGGCCGAAACTCCGCCGGTGCGGTGCCGCCGGCGGCAAGTGCGGCTTGGTAGCGGGCGACGAGTTCGTCGTAGCTTAGCGACGGACGATCCGACGTTCCAAACATCGCCTTTAGCGCAAATTCCGGAGCACCGAGGCCTTTGAATAGCGGTTCGACGGATTTACACAGATGCTCGACCTGCTGGCCTGCGATCCATTTCTCGCCATTCAGTGAAAACACAAAATCGTCCTCCGGCAGCTTCGCGACATAGTCTGCGAACGCGGTGTATCTGTTATTCAGTTCGGCAATTATCGCTGCTTTATCCATATTTTAATTTACCAACGGTGATACGCCGGATGGCCTTCTTTGACGGCGACGAATGTGCCGCGACAGGTCGCACAGACCTTGTCATTCGCGATCAACTCGGCCTCGACCGTCGCACGGTCTTCGCGTGATTCGACGACCTTTGCACGCAGATGTATCGGAGCATCGAAAGGCGTCGGACGTAATAGTTTTACGTGAAAATCAGCGGTAACGGTGCAATCGGGTTCGTTTTTACCGTCGCGCTTCATAAGGAAGTACGTCGCAGCCCAATTCGAATGGCAATCGAGCAACGCCCCGATGATCCCGCCGTTCAACATTCCCGGAAACGCCTGATGATGCGGCTCGGCGTGCCACACAGCAACCACTTCGTTGCCCTCGGGAAAGCTATTGATGTGCAATCCCTTCTCATTCGCCGGCCCGCAGCCGAAACAGATGCTGTTTGGCGAGTACATTTCTTGCAACGATTGATGATCGCTCATTTTGTTAGAGTCGCGCGGCGGGGCAGATTTTTCAAATCCTGTTTCCGAAGAAACTGAGAACTAAAAACTGAAAACTGTTAGACAACCACTAGTTTTCACTTATGAGTTTCGAGTTGTCAGTTTGCTGTTCGACGCGGAAATGGCGTAAATTTATCCGACAGATAAACACGGAAACTCTATGCTCGCTCTAATTGCTGTTGCGGTTATCGTTTGGCTTGTTTTTGGCTACTTCGCCTACGGGCGTTGGGTGGCGCGGCAGTTTCAGCTCGACGACAGCCGCGAGACGCCGGCGAACGCGGTCAACGATGGCGAAGATTTTGTGCCGACGCGGCCGTTCTATCTTTTTGGCCAGCATTTCTCAGCGATCGCTGCGGCCGGGCCGATAGCGGGGCCGATCATTGCGTGCTTGGCGTTCGGCTGGCTACCGTGTTTGTTGTGGATCGCTCTCGGCGTGGTGCTGATCGGAGCGGTGCACGATTTTGCCGCGCTGACCTCGTCGGTCAGGCACGGAGCTCAGTCGATCGCTGAGATCACGCGTGACAAACTCGGCGGCAAAGCGGGCCGTGCATTGATGGCGTTTATCTGGATCGCACTTGTTTATGTCGCGGTCGCGTTTACTGATATCACTGC
>JANNWQ010000428.1:0-2911 GCA_031408595.1 Acidobacteriota bacterium
CGAAAGAAGCACTTCTCGAATTAGACAAAAGAGCTAACGACGCGTGGATCAAGCGAGACGCCAAATATTTTGAGGAAGGATTATCTGACAGGTTCGTTTCTTACCTCGGCGGAAAGCGTTTTACGAAGGGCGACGAACTACGGGTGATGGCTTCAAGCAATTGCGATATCAAGAGTTGGACGGTCACTGATCCGCAGATGACTATTATCGATGCCGACACGGCCGCTGTAATTTACACGAGCACGATCGACGGCACGTGCGGCGGCGAAAAGGTCCCGGGCCCGAATCGTGCCGCGTCCGTTTGGGTTCGCGAGGGCGATAAATGGCGAGGCGTTTACCATAACGAAACGCCGATCCTCGATCCGAAATCGCCACCGCCGCCAGCTTCAAAGAAACCTGAACCGAAAAAGCCGGTCGTGAAACTACCGCCCGACCCGCAAATGGCGGAACACCGGATGATAAGCCAAAGGTCATCCCTGACCCATTGACTGAAACGCTGATGGCCGTCGAGAAAGGCGTCTGGGAAGCTTTCAAAGCCCGCGACGCGCAGAAACTGACTGACTTCATCACCAAAGACATGGCGAATGTCGGTCCCGACGGATTGGTTTCGATGGGTTCTGAGGCGGTGATAAAAGCGTGGGTCGGGCCAAAGTGTGAGATCAAGTCGGTCAGCCTAGGCGAAGGCACCGCAACGCCGATATCCGAGACCGTCGCCATCCTCACTTACAAAGGCACCGCCGACGGCACGTGCGACGGCAACCCACTCGGCTCGCTCTACGCCACCAGCATCTACGTCAAACAAGGCGACGCGTGGAAACTTGCGTTCGGGTTTGAAACGCTTGCAAACTAACCTGCAAGGGCCGTCGAGAGTCCGCCCCATTTCTGATATTCCAAAACAAATCCTTAGATCCCAATATGGCGATCAGCGGTCGCGGCGATTAGCATACCGGCTGAGCCGCGTCGTAAGTACTTCGCTGCCGACAGCTTTCCGGAATGTCTCTAACCAGACCAGTGATCTACAAATGTGAGTCTCGAATTTTTTCGTTACCAATATCTTCATTTGGCAGAATCGGGAATAGGTGTATAGTAAAGGTGTTTCCAAATAGAACTATAGAAAGACGAATACGTCGATCGGCCGCAGTTTGTAATTGCCCTCGATCGGATTTGTCGCATCTGATCTCGTAAAAAAAGGAGAAAAATTATGAAACGGATAAGTATATTGGCGATATCCCTTGCCGCAGCCGCAATGTTAGCTGCGTGCGGAACACCGGCGGGCAACGCACCGGTTAATAAACCTGCCACTAATGCCAACGCAAACGCGGCCAAGCCTGTAGCTGCCACACCGACCAAAGAGGCTCTAATGACGCTCGAAAAGGCTGCGTGGGAAGCGTGGAAAGTTCGAGATATTAAGTGGACCGAAGACAATATGACGGACAAGGGATTCAACCTCGGTTCAACCGGTCGGGCAGACAAAGCTGCGATGATCAAAGCCTTTCCCACACAGAAATGCGAGGTAAAGAGCTATTCTCTCTCGGACGACAAGATGCAGATGGCAGGGCCTGATGTCGCCCTATTAACATACAAAGGTGCTCAGGACGCGACCTGTGACGGCAAAAAGAGCCCGGCAAATGTCTGGTCTGCGTCGGTCTATGTTCGCGAAGGCGAAAAATGGAAGGTTGCCTTTTATGCCGAGGCTCCGGTCGTTGATCCCAAAGCGGCTCCCGTAAAGCCAGCCGTTATGGCTCCTGCGAAAAGGGACGAGGTGAAACCCGCCGACGCCAAGCCGGATCCTGCGACCGACGCTCTGATGGCTGTCGAGACGAAGGCCTGGGAAGCTTGGAAGAACAAGGACGCAAAGGGCCTCGACGATTTTGCGGCGAAGGAAATGGTCTCGCTCGACAGTGCGACCGGCTGGACGGCTCGCGACGTCACCCTCAAACGCTGGTCCGAGCCCAGCTGTGACATTAAATCCGTTAAGCTGACGGACGGAGCGAGCCTCGCATACAATAGCGATTACGCTATGCTGACCTTCAAATCGGCAGTCGACGGCAAATGCGGCAATATGCCCGTGACACCGGAATGGGGAGCCACGCTTTACGCCAAAGAAGGCGGCGTGTGGAAAGCTCTGATGACTATGGGCCTGCCCGCGAGCTAACCGCCGAATAATTGTTAATATAAAAAGGTCGGGGCATCACGCTCCGGCTTTTTTATGGAATGTACGTGCTAATTTGCAGATCGTTCCCATCCGTCAAAACCGTTATCATCCCGCGTGAACCGGTCGTCAACACCTCGGCACCGATCGATCGCCAACGCTCGACGACCTCCGCGTGCGGGTGGCCAAATATCGAATCACGCCCGACCGAGATGATCGCGTATCTCGGCCGCACCATATCAACAAACCCCTGCGTCGAAGACGTACGACTGCCATGATGAGCAACCTTGACGACATCGGCCGATAGATCTCCGAACGCGATCAGATCAGATTCCGCACCCCGTTCGATATCGCCGGTCAGCAGAAAACTGCGGCTACCGGAGGTGATACGAATGACGACTGAATCATTGTTCGTCGACGCGTTAATTTCGCCGTCTGCCAATTGTGGATAAAGCACTTCGACCGTGGCTTCGCCAAACTTTAATACGTCGCCGCGAGCAAGAGTTTCGATCGGGATCTTACGAGCCTTTAATACGTCGGTCAGTTGTATAAAGTCAGCGTCGGAATGTGGCAGTCGTCCGAATAATGCTGAGCGGATCGAAAAGTTTTTCGCGACGTCCGTCAGACCTTGGATATGATCGGTGTCGGCGTGAGTCGCCAAGATATGATCTACGTTTGAAAGCCCGCGAAACCACAGATACTCGGACACAACAAATTCACCGATACCGCGTCGATCGGGTTGAAACTCGCCGTACTCGT
>JANNWQ010000429.1:0-16044 GCA_031408595.1 Acidobacteriota bacterium
CTGTCGATGGTGTGAGTTTCACGATCGGCGAAGGTGAGTTGCTCGGCCTCGTAGGCGAATCCGGATGCGGCAAATCGATCACGGCATTGTCGATAATGCGGCTGATCTATCCGCCGGGCAAGATCGTCGAGGGATCGATAAAGTTTAAGGGCGAGGAACTGACAAAAGCGAGCGATGAACGCCTGCGGGAGATACGCGGTAACGATATTGCGATGATCTTTCAGGACCCGATGACCTCGCTAAATCCAGTTTACCGGGTTGGTGAACAGATCGCTGAAGCCCTGCGTCTACATCGCAAACTCGACAAAAAGGCTGCATGGAACGCCGCCATCGACGCAATGCGTGAGGTTGCAATCCCTTCGCCTGAGCGACGCGTTAACGACTATCCACACCAGCTCTCCGGCGGAATGCGTCAACGCGTGATGATCGCCATGGCATTGGCCTGCGATCCAGAATTACTGATCGCGGATGAGCCGACGACAGCACTCGATGTGACGATTCAGGCTCAGATATTGGAGCTGCTGGATGAGTTGCGGCGTTCCCGAAAACTCGCTGTTCTACTTATCACACATGATCTTGGAGTTGTTGCCGAAGTAGCAGATCGCGTTTGTGTGATGTACACGGGAAAAGTGGTCGAGGAATCGGGCGTCGATGAGCTATTCGCCGATCCGAAACATCCGTACACACGGGGATTATTAAGATCTGTACCGAAGTTAACGGAGATCGGAAGTGCCAAAGCAGAACGCTTACAAACTATCGAAGGCACTGTGCCAAGCCCGACAAACTTACCATTCGGTTGCCATTTCGCTCCACGATGCGAGCATCGGATGGAAGTATGTGTAAGCGGCTATATTCCGCTGACGGAACTGGAAAGTGGGGTCAAGGTGCGATGTGTGTTGCACGACCCCGCTCAGAAATTTGTTATCGGAAAGGAAAGGACTTTGTCAGCCGACGCTTAGATCTTTATCTAATGGAAAACGCAGCGGTCAAAACTCAAACTGAGCATTTGCTTGAGGTTCGACACCTCGTCAAGCATTTTCCTGTGGACAACAGCGACGATGTTGTGCAGGCTGTTGATGATGTTTCGTTCGACATTATCGCTGGTGAGACTCTTGGCCTTGTCGGGGAATCGGGCTGTGGAAAATCTACCGTCGGAAAGTGTTTGCTGCGACTTCACGAGCCAACAAGTGGTGAAGTTTTATTCGAGGGCAAGGACATCGTGGGCCTGCCCAATAGTGAAATGCAGCCTTTGCGGCGAGAAATGCAGATCATCTTTCAGGATCCGTACGCAAGCCTGAATCCGCGTTTGAGTGTGAGATCGATCATCGCTGAACCGCTAAAAATTCACAAGATCGGAGACAAGGCGTCGCAAAATGCTAAGGTCGAAGATCTGCTCTCAAAAGTAGGGCTCGATCCAAAGTACGCCGACCGCTATCCGCATGAATTTTCGGGTGGCCAGCGTCAACGCATCGGCATTGCACGAGCCTTAGCGTTAAATCCAAAACTTATCATTTGTGACGAGCCTGTTTCGGCTCTGGACGTTTCTGTTCAAGCACAGGTCGTAAATCTCTTGCAGGAACTCCAGGATGAATTTGGGCTTACGTATCTCTTCATTTCACACGGTCTTGCGGTTGTTGAGCATATCTCCGACCGCGTCGCGGTGATGTATCTAGGTAAGATCGTCGAGATCTGCGACGCGGACAAATTATACGAAGATCCGCTCCATCCGTATTCTCAGGCCTTGCTCTCCGCAATCCCGATCCCTGATCCAAAACATAAACGCGACCGCATTGTCCTGAAAGGTGACGTTCCAACGCCGATCAACCCCCCGTCAGGCTGTCGCTTCCGAACGCGTTGTCCAATCGCCATCGAGGAATGCAGTCGTGTCGAACCGCAGCTTAGGGAACTGAAGGCCGGGCATTTCGCCGCGTGTATTCGGGCGGATGGGTATGATACTGTGCATCTGAAAAGTGAAACAAACGCTGTGATTGCGGCGTAATCCGTTTTGTAGTTTCAAAATCAATCTATCGAGGACAATATGAACCGTTTAGCTGGAATCATTGTTGCGGTACTGGGTCTGGTCGTCGCAATTCTCAGTATCACCAAGATCGTCCCGCATCTCACGCAGACCGGCGTTGTGATGATACTCTTCGGCGGCCTGATAATAGGTCTGAGCTTCATCAACAAGCCCGATACGGAAGGAACCGAGCGAATGCCGACAGGGTCGACGCTTGGAAATATCTTCTTTGCCCCGAGCGAGGTGTTTCGCAATCTGCGCCGTCATCCGCGTTGGTTAGTTGGTTTGCTAATAATGTCGATCCTCTCGACCGCCTATTCGAATCTCTTCATGGAACGTCTCGGAGCTGAGCGCGTCGCTAATTTCGCGATCGACAAGACCCTCGAAATGGGAATGATCGCGAATAACGAGGACGCTAAGAAGGGGATTGAACAGGGGCGTGCTGACGCGATCGAACAGGCGATAAGTCCTGTTGCGCGCGCAGGTCAGGCGGTCTCAAGCTTTGCTGGTTCCGTCTTTGGTTATTGCTTTCTTGCTCTGATATTTATGCTCTTCACGATGGCGATGGGGGGCAAACTCCATTTCTGGCAGGCGTTTTCCGCGACGATCTACGCTAGCTTTCCGATAAGCGTTTTACGACACTTACTGAATACGCTGATTTTGTATTTGAAAGATCCGACCGATATACATCCTATTCTCGGTCAGCAAAATTTAATACAGGACAACCTTAGCTTCCTTGTAACCGCTTCGCAGAATCCTGTTATCTACACGCTCTTAGCGTCGTTTAGCGTAATGATGTTTTATTGGGTGTGGATGAATGCTACAGGATTAAAGAACGCAGGCGAAAAGGTTTCAGGAACGGCTGCCTGGAGCGCATCGATGGGTATTTTTGTTCTGTTATTACTCTTCGGGTTAACTGCAGCAGCATTGTTCCCGAACTTCATGAGTTAAACGAGATTTTCCCGGCCATCAAAAAAGCTCGTCATTGGACGGGCTTTTTATTGTTTATTCGTATCGTAATGATTCGATCGGATCAAGCCTTGCGGCCTTCCACGCCGGCCAAATCCCAAAAATTACGCCAATTCCGACGCTGGCGAAGAATCCTGCTACCGGTGCCCACCATGGAACGTAGGATGGAAAAACGAGGCTGACCAATAATGTGAGAATCCAACCGATCGCGAGGCCGACGAGGCCGCCAAATCCGGTAAGGGTCGCGGCCTCGATCAGAAATTGCACTAAAATATCACTCTTTTTCGCCCCGACAGCTTTTCTAATACCTATTTCCCGTGTTCGTTCGGTGACGGAGACAAGCATGATATTCATCACACCGATTCCGCCGATCATTAGGCCGATCGACGAGATGACGATCATCGCCAGAGCGACTCCAGCCGTGATCGACTGAAATTGATCGATGATACTGTCCGCAGTTGCCGTTGAAAAATTGTTCGGCTTGCCAAAGGCCACCTGTCGCCTAACTCGAAGTAAATCTTCGATCTGATCTCGCGCCTGTCTAAGTCGTCCTTCTTTGGCGACTGCCAGCATAAAGAGATCGTCAGCATTCGGCTTGATCCGCTGGGCCGAGGGATAGGGTATAAAGATCGAATTGCTCTCGTCGTTGTTACCACCGCCACCGCCGAAAAGCTGTTCCTTTTTCTGGAGATGGCCGATAATTAGAAATTCCCGGCCATTTATTTCAAGTGACTCGCCGACCGGGGATTTGTACGGGTAAAACGTATCTTTTACGGTGTCACCGATCAGACAAACATCTCTTTTCGCGTCAGTTTCTGACTGGGTAAACCATCGACCTTCGATCAGGATCTCTGTCCCAGCCTTTTCAATTTCGGGCAGAGTTCCGGTTAGACGAACGCTCGTTGTTTGCTTGCCGTTAGCCGAAACGACAGTTGGGGTGCCAAAGAATCCGCTCGAAGCATTTAGAAACGGAACGGACGTTTCGACCTCCGAAAGCTCACGAAGAGCCAGAGCGTCGTCTAGCGTCAGACTGGGCCGCATTCGTATTTCACGCGACGGACGGCCGAAGCTGATCCCGATATCTCGCTTGTATATGAATATAGAACGAGTGCCGAATGACTTTACCTGTTTCTCGACTGCGAGTCCGATGCCGCTAATGATCGCCGAGATCAACATGACGGTGATCACGCCCACGACAACCCCGATGATCGTCAAAAACGAGCGCAGCTTATTGCCCCGCAGCGTATCGATCGCCATCTTGAAATTTTCATAAAATGGACCAGTGGCCAATCTCATATTAATCTGCTCGCAGGGCTTCTATCGGGTCTAGTTTTGCCGCCTTCCACGCAGGAAAGAGGCCGGCAAGAATACCGACGATGGCGGAAATACTAATCGCAATAACTGCCGACCACCACGGGATACGCGTAGGAAAGGCTACTGCCGAAATAATATAGCCGATAACTATCGCGAGTCCCAGCCCGATAAGCCCGCCGATCGCAGACAGTAAGGCTGATTCAAGCAAAAATTGGCGAAGGATATCGGATTGCCGTGCCCCAAGCGATTTTCGGATGCCAATTTCCTTGGTTCGTTCTGTGACAGCTACCAGCATGATATTCATGATCACTATCGCCCCGACCATTAGTGCGATAGCCGGTACAACCAAAATGACAATCGAGATCGTTCCGAACAGACTATCCCGCAAACCACTGATCGCGTCGGGTGTAACAATGCCAAAATTATCCTTCTCGCCTGCCGGTACTTTTCGCTTGATGCGCATTAGTGTGCGAACTTCATCAACAGCAGCCGCCATTGTGACGCCTTCTTTGGGCGTCGCAATAAAATACGGGGCCCGCTGTCGGCGAAGGCCGCCAAAATTAGAGCTAAATGTCTGGATCGGAATTTGAATGAAATTGTCCTGAGGAAAGCCGAAGACGGTTCCCTTCGCGGTCTGTATACCGATTATCCGGTAAGGAATTCCGCGGATCGTTATTTCGTCGCCAACGGCACCACCCTGCGGAAATAGATTCTTAACGATGTCGGCTCCCACATAAGCGACACGCATCGAGTTATCGTTTTCGGCATCAGTAAAATATCGGCCCTCGGCGATGTCTAAGTTTTCGATATCCTTGATCACCGGTTCTGCACCTGTAATGCCTACGTCCGACAGGGTCTCAATGCCACGACGAACCTCGGCGGTCGTATTACCGGCCTTGGCGGCAATTCTTTCGACCAATTGTGACCGCTCGCGAATAAACTCAAGTTCACTAAAGCTTAACTCCACATTGCGCCGCTGGGCTGCCGCTATCGTGTCCGAATTCTTGAAATCCTCGAAACTGAATCGCTGGACGTTAAAAGTATTCGAACCAATGCCCGCGATCTTTTCATCGACGTAACCGTTAAATCCCTGCAAGAGAGACAGAACAACCATAAATGCCGTCATGCCGATGATCATGCCTAAAAGAGTCAGGAATGACCGCAGCTTGTGGCCCAGGATCGCGGCGATTGCAAGTCTTAGAGTTTCCGTCAGGTTCATCTATTGCTACTTTAACTGAATTGCCAGTCTAACAGAACTTGGAAGCTAATCAGCAGATTTTGTAGCCAGAAGATTCCAGAGTACAGCTAAGTGACTAAAAAATACTATGGGCACTACAATAAACGGCAGCCAAATGTATGGGAAAAAAAACACCGCACGATTGGGCTGGTCAAACGACATCGACTGTATCGGGGATGGTATTGCGAGGATCGCGATAGTGACGATATTTATAAGCAAAGCGAGTCCGAGCAGGTTATAACCAGCAAGCAGCCACTTGTTTATTCGTCCTCCCCGGAATGCTAAGAGCGAAACTATCGGAGCAAGAATACCGGAGAGAATGTCAAGGTTTCGCCCTTCAAATGTCATTACCTGAGGAACGGCGGCTGCAACAAAAAGCCAGTACAGAACCAACTCGACCGGAATGCGCACGATATGGAGCATCGTCATCATCTTCAGCGGGAGCTTTTCGATAAAACTCTTGCGAAAGAAAATAAAGTAGGCTGCCATCAAGAGAATTGTCGGGAGTACGCCGAAAAGAACGAGTCGCGGCGGCAAGACATCGGTCTTCTGGTAGAAACCACCAACGCCTAGTATCGTCTGAAAAATTATCCAAAGCGGGAGTGAGAATAAAAGAATGCGAGCGGGAAGTGTTTGCACGCCGACGTACTTGGCTGCCTGAAGTAAAAAGGCTACGCTGGCGAACGTAGTCAGGATGAAAACGATCGAAACGTAGCCGGGAACATTATCCATCATCTGCTGCGCTCGTCGCTCTCGATACGCCCGTCGCGGATCGTGATAATGCGGTGAGCTCGTTGTGCGACCTCTGGCTCGTGGGTGACAAGAATGATCGTGTTGCCTTCCTCGTGGAGCTTTTCAAAAAGGTGCATGATCTCGACGCTGGTTTTCGAATCGAGAGCACCGGTCGGCTCGTCGGCGAGGAGGATCGAGGGGTGATTTACAAGGGCACGTGCGATCGCGACGCGCTGGCGCTGTCCGCCGGAGAGTTCGTTCGGGCGATGCATTACGCGATCGCCGAGCTCGACTGCGGCAAGAGCAGCCTGTGCCTTATCGTGGCGTTCGCCCGCCCGCATTCCGGCATAGATGAGCGGTAACTCGACGTTGTGTAGAGCAGTCGCTCGAGCAAGCAGGTTGAATGTCTGAAATACGAAACCGACTTCCTTGTTACGAATACGCGCCAACTCGTCATCGGTCATTTCCGACACACGGTTACCGTTGATCCAGTATTCCCCTTTTGTTGGCGAATCGAGGCAGCCGATTAGATTCATCAGGGTAGATTTACCCGAACCCGACGGCCCGATGATTGCGAGATACTCATTCTTTTCGACCTTGAACGACACATCCTGAAGCGCGTGCAGTTCTTCGGTGCCCATCTGGTAAGTCTTCCAGATATCGCGCATCGAGATCAAAGCTTCGCCGCCTGCCGCCGAGGCTGTCCCCGCCGCCGTCGCGACACTGCCGTTGCCGTTCTCTTCTTCCATAAACCGATACATAGGAAAGTCTGGAGTTATGAGTCTTAAGTCTTGAGTCGGATGCTCGATCCCATTTTCCGGCTCAAGACTCACGACTCCAGACTCAAGACTTCGTTCTTACGACTTATTGGCTGCTTCGCCTTCTTTCTTGACCTGTTTCTTCACCACGGCTCCGTCTTTAAGCGTGTTTAAGATTCGACTCGGCCCGGTAATTACTTCGTCACCCGCCTTAAGACCACTGATGATCTGTCGGTCGGATTCACCGATAATGCCAGTCTCGACTTCGACAAATTTAGCCTTATTACCGTCTAGTATGTAAACACCGGTAATATTCTTCGGCTTATCCCCGGGAACCGGAGCATCGCCCTGGAGTGTTGGCGACGGAGCCGCCTCAGGTTTCTTTTCGATAACTGCCTGCAGCGGTACGGCGATCACATCATTGACCGTTTTTGTAGTGATCTCAGCAGTGGCACTCATGCCCGGACGAAGGCCGCTTTTCATTTCTTCCGAAAGATCTTTAAGTTCGATAACGACGCGAAATTCCTTGGCCTCCTGGACATTGATATTCACCGAAAGACCGCCGCTTGTCTGCGATTTGCCGACTGCGAGAGGAGTTTTCTGTTTTACCTCGCCGAGGATTTCTTTGTCACCAAGAGCGTCGACCTTGATCTTCGCCTTCTGGCCGACCTCGACCTTGTCGATCGAAGTCTCATCCACCTTGACCTCGATATTGATCGAGGACATGTCAGCAATCGTTAAAAGAGCAGTTGTCGAGAGTCCGGCGACGGCAAACGTACCGACCTTCGAAGGGATTTCCGCGATTACACCGTTGATAGGAGCGTACTGCATCGTTTTGTCCCGCTGGCTGCGCGAACCGCGCAAAACGGCCGACTGCTGATTGACCCGCGACTGGCTCGAATCGACATTGAGATTCGACGTATCGACGGCGCGTCGTGCGTCGCGTACCGCAACATTCTGCTGTGCAACGCGAGCCTGAGCATCTTTGATACCAATATTCTGTGTTTGAAGTCGAGCTTGGGCATTTCGCAGAGCGATCTCAGCCGTATCCACACGATCTTTTGAGGCATCGTAATTCAAACGAGATTCTACGCCCGCCTCATAGAGCTGGCCGGTCCGTTGAAATTCACGTTTGGCGACGGCAAGAGCTTTCTGCTCGCGATCGACGTCAGTTTGTGACGCAACAAGCTGTTGGCGGGCCGAATCGACCGCGACCTGAGCAACATTCAACTGCTGCTGTGCCTGTGCGTAGTTATTCTGCGCGGCGATCACCTGCGATTGGGATACGCGAACATCGTCCTGCGCACCCTGAAACGCAGCAAGCTGAGCATCGGTCGAGGCTTGGATCTGGTTTGGATCGAGGCGAACGAGCGGCTGGCCCTTGACGACCTGATCGCCCTCTTTTACATAGATCTCCTCGATCCGGCCCTGAACTTCACTAGTGACGTTCTGAAACTGGATCGGCCGTACCTCGCCGGACGATGTCACCGTCGAACGCAATTCCTTTCGCGTCTCGACCTTAACCACCGTCACCTCCGGCGTGTCAGTCCGCGTTGCCAAAATGCTGCCAGTAATAATGATCGCCAGAACGACAAGTGCCGCCGCTCCAATAATGATCTTCGCTTTACGGCTCAATGCCATAGTAATCTGTTCCTCTCAAGAATAAAGTCTCTGTTTTCAGAGTATAGCGAAATTTGAATTGCCCGTCGTGTCAATCAGCTACTACGACACGATTTTGGCAATGTTTCAAAAAAGTGAAGTGGGAGATGTTGTTGTACGTTGAATTAGGAGTTGTTTCTTTTAAATTAGAACCAGCCGCGTTTTCCTTTCATACTCATGTCACGTCTTTTGTATTCGCCGTCCTTGGCTTGGTAATCGACACTGAGATAAACTTCGCCATCGCTGTTAAGCGTTACGGCTGCGTAAATTATCTCGATCGGGACGAGCGGGCCGCCTTTGTCGACCCGTCCGACACAGCCTTTTCCGTCGTTGGTCTCACCAGTGTGGGCTTTTTCCGGATTGAACAACTTGTATTCTACAGAGGTTGTTCCTGTGGCCTGAACAGGCTTCAATGTGAAGGTGCAATCTGGAATTGGCGTGTCTTTTCCCAGCCTGCAATGATCATTTAGGCCGGTGTAGAGTGTTGCTGAGCCGCTGCCGGTTTCGAGCGGTACGAGCGGTGGATCGTTGTGGTTATGGGCGATTTTGGCCTTCGAGTCCTGAATCTCGAATGTTCCCTTTACCGTTCCTTTCCATTCCAAACCGCTGCTACAGCCGACAGATAACAACCCGAAGATGCTTCCAACAAGCAACAAATTTCTGTTCATCCTATTTCTCCACTGCCAACTAATTGCATGACATAAACGTCCCCTGACTGCTTGTGCTTACGACGACGAGGCCTTGCGCACCCTGGCCGACGATCCATTCGCGCGCCTGGCAGAACGGGCGGTTTGGCATCTTCATCAACACCCAGCCACGTTTGTAGGTATTGTATTCAACCTTGTAAAGTTTATAACCCGTGCCGCTGCCGACGAGCGAAAGGCTCTCACGCTTGACCCAGTTTGGGTAACTGTGGCTCGCCTTTAGAATCTGGGAGCCGGGATATTCGCCGACGAACTTGCCCCTAATGAAGCGCTCAACTGGTGCGTCTTTCGTTGCAGAAGTCTGAAACGAACGGCCGGGGGCACCTTGATCGATCTTGGCCTTGAGTTCGGCAGCTTTCTCGATAACTTTGTCTAAGAAATTCGTCGGCATCGCGACGCCGTAATTGGCGAAATGAGCGCCCAATTTAGCAATGTTCTGTGCTTTCCATTTCTCGGTCTCGTACATCAACATTTGGATATCATCGACGGCGCGGTTATCCGGATACTCAAGCGATCGTCTGAGATCGTCGGCACCGGGAACTATTGCCATATTGCTTGCCGCATCAGCGCGAACGCGGGGTTCGAGTTCAAGACGCCTCTCGGCAATTGCACACCATTCGCCATAGCGGGCGTCAAGATCGCCTTTTCTTGGACCGGGCCACGCAACATTCGGTGTTCGGTTGGACATGCCGCTATATTTGCCCTTGCAGAGTGCATCGACCGACGATATCTGCGACATTAGCTCCTGCCACCCTGCGGGCGTGGTCGGAGTACCGCCAGCATACGAGAATTCGTCGGGAGCGTAATAGTGAGCAAATATGCGCAACGCGTTTCGCTGAAGTGTTCCAACTTCGGCCGCGAACGCTTCTTTGAATGCGGTCGTTTCCGGGCTGTCGGGTTTGGGCGTCACGCGGATCTTATCGGTCGTCACCGTATCCGCCTGATCGCGCATATTTCCCCAACGTACCTTGATCGTGGTGCCGCTGACCGATTCGACTTTACCGCTGCACCATCCCGAACTCATTCGGCTACATTTATACTCGACCTGTTCTCCGACCCGCGGCGGCGTCTGCGCAAAGGCAGCCGCACCAAGAATAAACGTAAGCGCTAATAAAACAGGTAGTTTCTTCATCGTTTCTCTCCCGATCAACTTGATTTTTATGTGGTAGATAGTACCACTAAAATGATGCAACAGTTAGTCAATAAAAGGATTAAACCCCGCTGGCAAATCGTGGAATCTCGATGCCAACGTTCCGGCTCCCATTACATTAAGTCATCCGATGAAGTAACACATTAATGATTACGGGGCATCCTCACGCGGGTCAAGACGTTTGACGTATGAACTACTTCGAATTAGCATTTACGTAAAATGCGGTTAGTTGTAGAATAATGAATTGCAGATGATCGACGTGTGGATCGGTCTCGGCTTCTTGTAAGATATGATGAGATGTCCAACATGCCAGACGGCAAATCTTGAATCATCACGCTTTTGCGATGAGTGTGGGTCGCGGCTTGCGGCGGCCAACGAAATAACGATCGCGGCATATCCGGCCGAGCCGCAGATCACCGCTCCGCAGGCGTATGTTCCGCCGCAGCCGAATCCGGTTTCGCAGCCACGTCCGGTCGCTCATTCAAATCCGGTCGCACGGCCTGTAAGCGTTACTTCGGTCGGGGTTCCGGCGATGGATATGGAGATCGAGACGAGAATTTCGATGCAGGATTTGAATAAGAACTCGAGCGTCGCACATGCAGCCCTTGTGATCGAACGCGGTGACGTTCCGGGGACAGAATTTAAGCTTGTCAATGACGAATCGACCATCGGTCGTTGGGACGCGGACAACGGGATATTCCCGGACGTTGACCTCGACGCACATGATTCGGATGCGAAGGTGTCACGTCGTCACGCTCGTATCGTGCGAAATAATGGCAGCTATTTTATAGAGGATCTCGGCTCGACCAACGGCACGTACGTCAATCGCGGTCGTCGACTGCTGCCGGGCAATCCTCAGTCGCTTATCGACGGTGATGAGGTCATTGTCGGTAAGACTTTTTTACGCTTTCAGATCACGCATTAAGTTCGTGTCCTCCGAAGTTGGTATATTTTAATGGTTCCGTGTCGAGACTGTGACCAAGAGGTCGCCGTAAATGCTGAGTTTTGTCCCTTTTGCGGTGCGACCCAAACCGCTCCGGTCGAAGCTGCGCCCGAGCAGCAGGAACTCGCGCTCGGTATTGATTCGGAAGGGAATGTGAGCGACCAAACAGATGTTGAGGATCATCCCGTTGGTGATGATGTTCCCGAACACATCGAATCTCTTGATATCGAGGTGATCGCAACAGGCGGTGACACAAATGTTTCGACCGACGATCTTGATGCGAATCCGGCCGTAGTCCCAACTGGGGAACCCTTGGAAGCTGCTCCAGATACGGCTCACGTTGTTACCGGCGAGACTTCTCCCAAACGTTCTTCACTCAAGACACTCAGCGAAGGCACCTTGCTGTACAACCGCTATCAGATCGCCAAAAAAATCGGCGGTGGCGGTATGGGAGCGGTTTATCTCGCCTTTGACCAAAATCTCGGCGGCGTCGAACGTGCCGTCAAGGAAATGGTCCAGTCGAGTATCGAGGAAGAGCAGCAGTCCAAGGCGATCGACGATTTCAAGCGGGAATCGACCATTCTTTCGACTCTCGATCATCCTGCGATCCCGACGATCTACGACTATTTCTTCGACGAAGGCGAGGGACGGTTTTATCTGGTGATGAAGTTCATCACTGGCGGCGATCTTGCCGGTCGGCTTCGTTCGGCTCCGGCTGGCAAGATCGAGGAACGTCAGGTTACAGAATGGGCAATCCAGGTCGCAGACGTTCTCGCGTATCTCCACGGACTACCAGAGACGATCGTCTATCGCGATCTCAAACCGTCAAACATAATGCTCGACGGGAACACCGGCCGCGTGATGCTCATCGACTTTGGGATCGCACGAGCCATCAATCAAGAAGAAAAGGGCGTTACTGCGGTTGGAACAATGGGATATGCTCCGCCAGAGCTATTCTCAGGCCAGGTCGAGCCGCGTTCGGATATTTATAGTCTTGGATCGACAATGTTCCATCTGATGACGGGAGCCGATCCGCAGAATAATCCGTTGCTGATCTTTGATTTTCAGAAGAATCCGCGACCCCGGCAGATCAATTCGCAACTTTCCGATCAGATGGAACGTATTCTGATGCGGTCGGTAGAGTACAGCGCTGACAGCCGGTTCTCTTCTGCTGAAGAGATGCGGCAGACGCTAAACGCGCATCTCGAGAATCTGATGCGCGGCAACGTCACGTATGGCGTGAGCGAAGCTCCGGCGGCGGTCAGCCTTTCGAGTCAGTTAGTATTTTGCGGGTTCTGTGGACAGCGGATCGTCGCGAGCGATATGTTCTGCGCATTCTGCGGAGCAAAGCAGCCGATCGCTCAACAGGGCGTGCACGCCGAGATATATCCGCGAACTGCCGCAACCGCAAAATTGATAATCGACGGCACTAGCGAACTCGACATGCCGGTTTTCACCCTCGAAAAGAACGAGAACTTGCTCGGCCGACGCGATCCGACGGCGAACATTTTCCCCGAGGTCGATCTTTCACGATTTGATCCGCAGACAAAGATCTCGCGACGCCACGCACGCATATGGCGCGATGGCGGGGAGTTTCTCGTCGAGGATCTCGGGTCGTCAAACGGCACGGTTCTGATCGCTGGCACCAGCGAAACGGTTCGACTGACACCGCGAATGCCACATCCGCTTGCGAGCGGTGACCGTTTGAGAATTGGCGATACGACACTGCATTTTTTGATGAGCTAGTTTATGGCAACAACTGCTGACAACCTGATCCCAGCCGCGCGGAGCGAAGCGGACAAAATAGTCGATTTTTCGCCCGAACGGCTCAAAGCACCGTTTTTCCTCCGTGTCGCAGCGCTCTGCATTGATTACATGCTCCTGATCGCCCTGCCGATCATGTGGCTCGTTGCTACGAAATTTTTTGGTGAAGCGGGTACACACGGAATTTCAAATTTCATTTGGGTTATCGGGGCAGTACTCGTAGTTGTCAACCTTATTCTATTTCCGCTACTCCGAGGCCAAACAATCGGCAAGATGATCACGGGACTGACCATCGTAAATTCTGATGGTACCGATGTCCGGCTGGGCCGTATTATTAGGCGAAATGTGATCGGCTATTTAGTAACGATCGCTACGCTTGGCCTCGGCTTTTTGCTCGCTGGCGTCAACACGAGCGGTCGTGCGCTGCATGACTTTTTGGGCGGAACGATCGTTGTTCGTGGACGCAAAGTTCAGTTATAGACCTAATATGGCGAACCTCACTGTTAGACATGCGAATGGAGCTACGGACGTTTTCCCCGTGTCCCGGCTACGAACCACCATAGGACGTTCGGCCCGCAGCGATGTCTGTATTCCGGATGCCTTCGCTTCGCGACTTCACGCGGAGATAAGGCAGGAAGGCGATAATTTCTGGCTCGTTGACCTGGGTTCGGCCAACGGCACGCGGTTAAATGGTTCGCCGGTCTCAGGAACATTGCCGATCTATACCGGCGGTGAGGTTCAGATCGGGGAAACACGGATTATTTTCGATAGCGGCATGGAGTCTCAGCGTAGCTTCGGTTCGACCTTGATCGCCGACAATACAGACGCCCTCGACCCGTCGAACACGATCTCGCTTACTGCCCGCCGTAATCCGACGACCGAAATGCTAGAGTCGTCGATGATGAAGAGCCGGACCGATCTGCTCAGCCTTATCTCAAAAGTAGGCGTCGCTCTCCTTTCATCCAGCGGTCTAGACGATACCCTCAATCAAGTTGCCGCACTCGTGTTCGAAGCAGTCCCGGCCGAACGCGTGGTCATCATGCTCCGCGAAGAAAGTACCGGAACGGACATGCAGATCAAGGTAGCACGTGTTCGAGGCAGCGAGGAAACCGTCGATGAGGTCCGCATCAGCCGGGCGATCATGACCGAGGTCATCGAGAACGGCAAATCGGTGCTCACTTCTGACGCACAACAAGATCCAAGGTTCGCAACTCAGACAATTGTCTTGCAGGGAATTCGATCCGTCCTGGCGGTACCTCTTAGCGTCGATGAACGCCATGTTTTCGGCATCATCTACGCCGACTCTCCGACAAATCAGGCAAGCTTTAACCCGGAACATCTCGATATTCTTACGACGCTCGCCTCAGTTGCTTCGATCCGCGTCGAAAATGCAACGCTCCTCGATGAACGCC
Organism: Acidobacteriota bacterium; assembly: GCA_031408595.1. GTDB lineage: Bacteria > Acidobacteriota > Blastocatellia > Pyrinomonadales > Pyrinomonadaceae > OLB17. The sequence continues at coordinate 14,660 of JANNWQ010000429.1, forward strand.
TCCAACGTGAACGCATGGAGCGCGAATTGGAACTCGCTACCGAGATCCAACAGCGTTTCCAGCCATCAGGGCCACCGATAGTTGAAGGCTATGAATTCCAGGGAATCTCGTTCTCCTGCTACGAGATCGGGGGAGACTACTACGACTTCATTCCTCGGCATAATGGAACAATGCTCGTCGCCCTTGGCGATGTTTCCGGAAAGGGAACTTCCGCATCGCTCCTGATGTCCAGCCTTCACGCTGCGATCCACGGACAGGTAGCTGCGAGAACGCCGCTTGATCAACTCGTTACTTCGGTCAACGTCTATCTGGCTGAAAACACGCCAGCCAACCGGTTCATCACACTGTTCGTTGCCGAGCTCGACCCTGCCACGGGCAATCTCAATTACATAAACGCGGGCCACAATCCGCCGCTGATCGGACGTGCCGACGGTTCTATCGAACTTGTCGAATCCGGCGGTCTGCCGCTTGGTCTAATGGATTTTGCTGAGTATGAAATGGGGCAGGCTAAGTTAAATTCGGGCGATGTGCTCTTCGTTTACTCCGATGGCGTCTCCGAGGCGAATAATCTCGCTGAAGACGAATTTGGAATGGATCGGCTAAAAGAGGTCGTAAGTGCGAACATTGGCCGCTCGGCGTCGGGAATTCGTGATAAGGTTGAGTCAGCTCTTTCCGATTTCACCGGAACGGCTGCGCCGAATGACGACATTACCCTCTTGATAGTCAAAAAGCTCTAATCACTTCAACGTTAAAACTTGTTGACCACTCGCTCCCTAATCGTCTAAAATTAGGTTGGCGCTTCCTATCGCCTCCCCGCAGATGCCCACCACTAATAAGAGAGTCAGTCTCATAATCTTCGTCGTAGCAACGCTCCTGCTCGTCGGGCTGGTCCCGCTTGTCATGACGGGCTGGTTGCTTTCAGAGAAAAGCGGCCGCGAATTGCGCTCGGCTGAAAATCGCTATCAGATCCAATTGGTGCAGGAAAAAGCCCGTCAGATCGAGATGTTTGGCCGACGTTGGACTTCGATCGTATCTAGCCTGTCGACTGCCCTTGAACTGGCAAACGACCCGGCCGTGATCTCTTCGTCTCAGACAGAAACCAAACTCGGTTCGATCCTTCGCGAACAGCCGGAGCTGGTCGCTCTTTATATAAAACCTGCCAATTCCGAATCGCTCTCGGTCTTTCGCTCTGAGGCGATGACCCGCGAACAGGTTGAAGAGATCGCTGCCGAAATGGCTACGGTTCAGGGACGTGCAAAAATTAGGGCTGGAGATCCAAAGAAGGTTGGCTCAAACGGGCAATCGGTAATGCCATTTGCTACAACCGTCATGCTCAACGGTGTCAAAGCCGCAGATATTATTGCCGTAGCGTCTTTGCAGCAAAT
>JANNWQ010000430.1:0-15715 GCA_031408595.1 Acidobacteriota bacterium
CCGGACGGCCAGTTGATTGTCCTAATGGCGGATCATCAGACGACGGGCGGATATCCGCGTATCGCTCATATCGTCTCGCACGATCTGCCCCTGATGGCGCAGCTCGGCCCCGGCGATAACGTTGGGTTTCATTTGATCGAACACGGCGAGGCCGAGCAGTTGGCGCTCGATTTCGAACGCGAGTTGAGATTTTTTCGGGTCGGGTGTAAATTTCAGGCACAAACGTGGACAAATTGAGGATCGATCTAAATTGCGACATGGGCGAAGGCTGCGGCAGCGATGCCGCGCTGATGCCGTACATCTCGTCGGCAAATATCGCCTGCGGCTACCACGCAGGCGATGCAGACACGATGAAACGCACCGTCGATCTCGCCCTCGAAAGCGGCGTCGCGATCGGAGCCCATCCGGGATACGCTGACAGCGAGAATTTCGGTCGAACGAATATGCATCTCTCGGCCAGTAAGATTTATGAGCTTGTCACCGACCAGATTGCCGCCCTGAACGAGATCGCCGTCCGATCCGGCGGCCGCCTCTCGCACGTAAAACCGCACGGAGCCATTTACAATCAAGCCGCCCGCGATGCAGAACTTGCAATGGCTATCGCCGAGGCGGTTCGGAATTTCGACGACTCGCTCGTTCTGTTTGGGTTGGCAAACAGCCTTTCGATCTCGACCGCCGCGAGTCTAGGACTCAAAACGGCAAACGAAGTATTCGCTGACCGAACTTACCAAACCGACGGCTCGCTGACCCTGAGGAGCGAGGCGAACGCATTGATAGCTGACGAAGCAACCGCCGTCGAACAGGTTCTCGACATGATCAAATACGGCCGTGTGCGCTCGACTGAAGCGGTCATGGTCAAGATAACGGCGGACACGGTTTGCATTCACGGTGACGGCGAACAAGCCGTTAATTTTGCCCACGCCATCAACTCCGAACTCCGGCGAAATGGTGTTACGATACTCGCGATCAATGGTTGACCAAGCAAAACCTAAATCACTGTCATCCGTCATATTCGGCGCCGCTTTTCTGATGGCTACGTCAGCGGTCGGGCCGGGATTTTTGACACAGACGACTGTCTTCACTAAGCAGCTTCTCGCTAGTTTCGGTTTCGTAATTTTACTCTCCGTCATTCTGGATATCTTCGCTCAGCTAAACATCTGGCGCGTCCTCACCGTCAGCGGCAAGCGTGGTCAGGATGTTGCAAATGAAACAATCAAAGGCAGTGGCTACGTTCTCGCGGCTCTTGTAGCAGGGGGCGGCCTTGTCTTTAACATCGGCAACATCGCAGGCACCGGCCTCGGCCTGAACGCTGCTCTCGATATTCCGGTCGAATATGGCGCGGTTATCAGTGCGGTCGCGGCGATCACTCTGTTTCTGTTCAAAGAAGCCGGTCGGGCGATGGATGTTTTCGTCAAGGTACTCGGCGTCGTGATGCTAGTCCTGATCGCTTATGTTGTTTATGCATCGCACCCGCCCCTCGCTGAGGCCGCGCTTAGGACGGTCTGGCCACTACAGATCGACGCGAGAGCCGTTGTTACACTCGTCGGAGGAACGGTGGGCGGTTACATCACTTTCGCCGGTGCTCATCGCCTGATCGACGCAGGTGTAACCGGCAAAGAAAACATCGCTCAGGTCAATCGCGGTGCGTTCACCGGAATTCTGCTAACGGCGATAATCCGCTTCTTCCTCTTCTTGGCAGCACTCGGCGTCATTACGATGGGAATGATGATCGATGATAAGAATCCACCCGCATCCGTCTTTCAGAACGCAGCCGGAACGGTCGGCCTTCGCGTGTTTGGCGTGGTAATGTGGGCCGCCGCGATCACATCGGTCGTAGGTGCGGCATTCACATCTGTCTCCTTTCTCAAGACATTTCACAAATCTCTAGAAAAGAATAACAACTACGTCGTCATCGGCTTCATGCTCATTTCGACCGCGATCTTTTTGCTTCTCGGCAATCCGGTAAAGCTGCTGGTTTTCGCCGGAACTGTGAACGGATTTATCCTTCCCGTCGGGCTTTCGATCATATTGATCGCCTCGAGAAATTCTAGACTTCTCGGTGAATATAAGCATCCACTCTGGATGCAGATCGCGGGCTGGGCGGTGGTCGCAGTCATGCTCGCCTTTAGCATTACGACCGTCGTCGGCTATTTCAGATAATTTATTCAAACGCGGCCGCAATTCCCTGCATCAAAGCACCGAAATACTGCGTCTACATCTTTATGAGGAATAGCTGCACCTTGATACGTCTGTCTCTGATCGCCTTGTTGATCTCCGCCGCGGGTTCCATTGCCGTTGCCCAATCGGGCCGCCGCAATGTGCCGACGCCAACGCCTGCCCCGGTCTCGGTCGATGACCCGGCACAATACTCAGAATCCAGATCGCAGACACGCCGCACGGGCCGTCCACTAGAGCGTCCGCAGCTTTTATCATCGGCAACTCCTGAACCAACCACTACTGCCTCCGAAGACGAGGTAGTTAAAATAGAGACAAATCTCATCACGATCCCGGTCTCCGTCTTCGACAAGTTCGGTTTATACATTCCGGGTTTGCGGCAAAGCGAGTTCAAGATATTTGAGGATGGCGTCGAACAGGAGATCGCCTACTTTGGTGTCCAGGACAAACCCTTCACCGTCGCCTTACTGATAGACACGAGCCCGTCGGCCCATTATAAGATCGAAGAGATCCACGCCGGTGCCGAGGCGTTTGTCGCTCAACTCGGCCCGCAGGACCGCGTGATCGTTATTGAGTTTCACGGCAGCGTAAAGGTTCACTGTGAGGCGACGACTGATCGCGAAAAGATACTTCGTTGTATTCGAAAAGCAAAATACGGCGATGGCACATCTTTGTACAACGCGGTGGACGAAGCCATACGTAGGCAATTTAGCAAGATCGAGGGCCGTAAAGCCGTCGTTCTCTTTACCGACGGCGTCGATACGACCTCTAACAAGAATACGTACGATAGCACGCTCAATTACGCCGAAGAAGCCGACGCATTGATATTCCCAATTTACTACAACACCTATTTTGAGAATCGGCAGGCAAGCCAGACGGGCGGCGGCGGTGGAATTCTGGGAACGATCTTTGGCGGCGGTGGCGGGACAATAATGTCGGGCGTTAGCGCAGCAGATTACGCTGTGGGTAAACGCTATCTCGAGGAACTGGGCGAAGTGACCGGTGGACGCGTCTTTCGCCCCGAAGCAACGCCCGGCGGCCTGACTCGCGCGTTCGAAGGCATTGCCGAGGAACTTCGCCGTCAATACAACATCGGCTTTGTCCCCGCTGACGAAGGCAAACGCGGCCAGCGGAAACAGATAAAAGTTCGCGTCAACCGGCCGAATCTAATCGTTCGTGCCCGCGATAACTACATCGTCGGGGCCGCCGCGACAGCGCCGATCCCGGCTTCAACTACGAAAAAGTAAGGCCGCAAAACTAGTTGTAGGCCAGTTTGAAATTACTTGCGTTTGTCTTTCTTGTGACCTTCGTGTCGGCCACTTGTGGCCTTTGTGTTAAAAGGCTCTCCTAACACAAGGATCACAGAGGCGAAGACACAAAGATCACAAAGAGTTCAAACTGACCCACTACTCAAAACTACGGTTTCTTGACCGGTGGTTTCTCGTCCACGCGAAATTAACAGGAACCATAACCACCAACAATACAAAACAGCTACACAGCTCTTGCGAATATTCATACGTTTGATGTGTGGCGGAAACCCTTTGTATTTGGAACACGTAGGTTGTAACCGAACTCGGGCAATTCGTTTAGCGGATTTGGCATCATTGCATTGCTTTCGAATATAATTACGGAGTCCAAATTAAGTTCCGTCCGTCGCTAAGCATCCGGCCGCCCAATGCTCTGTTAAAATTTATGTTAAAAACCATATTCTTGCTGCTTGTTACATTTGTTGGATTCGTTTCCACGGCATCATCTCAGAGGCCTTCCCCCTCTCAGAGTCCATCCCCTACGCTCAGTCCTTCCCCGACTCAGAGTCCCTTGCCTACGGCTTTGAATGACAACGATAGTATTTTCAAGCCCGTCAAATGGCGCTCGATCGGCCCGTTTCGCGGCGGGCGATCAGTGGCAAGCACCGGCGTGATCGGCGATCCGAAAACCTACTACATGGGCACGACCGGCGGCGGGCTTTGGAAAACCGAGGATATGGGCATTAGCTGGCGCAATATCTCGGACGGCTTTTTCAAGACCGCGACGATCGGTGCAATCGCGGTCGCTGAGAGCGATTCGAATGTGGTTTACGTCGGCCTCGGGGAACATGCACCTCGCGGCGTGATGACGCACAGCGGCGACGGCGTATTCAAATCGACCGACGCTGGGCGGACGTGGAAAAAGGTCGGACTCGAACTCTCGCAGCACATTTCCCGCATCATCGTGCATCCGAAAAATCCTGATATTGTTTATGTCGCGGTTCAGGGAGCCCTGTATAGCAAGTCGCAGCAACGCGGGCTTTTCAAATCGACCGACGGCGGTGCAACGTGGAAGAACACACTTTTCGTCGACGATAAAACGGGAGCGGTCGAGCTCTCGATGGATGCCAATAACCCCCGCATAATCTACGCCGCGATGTGGGAACACGGGCGTCTGCCGTGGAAGGTGATCAGCGGCGGCCCTGGCAGCGGACTTTATAAATCGACTGACAGCGGCGAGACCTGGGAAAAGATGAAGAACGGCTTGCCCGAGGAAATGGGTAAGATGTCGATCGCCGTGGCTCGTTCGAATTCCGAGAAAGTTTACGCCTTGATCGAGAGCGACTCGAACAAAGACGCACGTGGATTGTACGTTTCGAACAACGCCGGCAAAAGCTGGAGTCAGGTCACCGACCGGCCCGAACTCGTCCAGCGTGCATGGTACTACATCGAACTTTTCATCGATCCGAACAACGAGAATACGATCTACGTCCTCAGTGCCCCGGCGCTCAGATCTAACGACGGCGGGCGAACTTGGGAAAATTTGTCCGGCACGCACGGAGATTATCACGACCTTTGGATCAATCCGGCTAACTCGAATAATTTCGTGATATCAAACGACGGCGGAGCGGCGATCACTTTCAACAAAGGCCGGAGTTGGAGCACGCAGAGCAATATGCCGACGGCCCAGTTTTATCGAATCAACGTAGATAACCAGTTCCCTTATCGGATCTACGGCGGGCAACAGGACAACAGTTCAGTATCGATCGCTAGCCGCGAACTTGGCGGCGGCGGCATCTCCGAATCGAGCTGGACCTCGTCCGCTGGGGGCGAAAGTGCATTTCTCGCCTTTAATCCGGATGACCCCAAGGTCGTTCTCGGCGGCAGCTATCAGGGCACGATCGAGGTTTTGAATAACGCCGCGAGCGCCGGCACCAACATCATGGCGGCTCCGATCCAGTACCTCGGCATGGACGCCAAGGACATGAAGTACCGTTACAACTGGAACGCACCGATAGTCTGGGACAAGCACGATAATTCGTTCTATCACGGTGCCCAGCACGTTCTAAAAACCAGCGACATGGGCAAGACCTGGAAAGAGATCTCGCCCGACCTGACCCGAAACGAAAAGGACAAGCAAGGCAAAGGCGGCGGCCCGTACACCAACGAAGCCGTCGGTGCCGAGAACTACGGCACGCTCGCGTACATCAACGTCTCGCAGCAAGAAAAGGGCGTCATCTGGACAGGCAGCGACGACGGCCTTGTGCAGATAACACGCGATGGCGGTGCCACGTGGAAAAACGTCACGCCGCCGGGACTCGCCGAGTGTCTCATCAACGCCATCGAGGTCTCGCCACATGACAAGGCGACCGCGTACATCGCCACGACGCGTTACAAATTCAACGACCACGCTCCGGGTTTGTATAAGACGACCGATTACGGTGCGACCTGGACAAAGATCGACAATGGCATTCCCGCGGGCTCGTTCACGCGTGTTGTTCGCGAGGATGAAGTCCGTCGCGATCTGCTTTTCGCCGGAACCGAGATCGGCCTGTTCATCTCCTGGAACGGCGGCCGGAATTGGGAGCCGCTTCAGCTAAATCTGCCGTTAACGCCCATCACCGACCTGCGTGTTCACAAGGGCAACCTGATCGCCGCCACCTCGGGACGCTCGTTCTGGATACTCGACGACCTGTCGGTCTTTCGCCAGCACAAAAAGGAAATGCCCGCGTTCTCGGTGTACAAACCCGCCGATGCGTACCTCGCAAATGGCGGCAGCGAAATGAATAGCTCCGACCCCGAGACGACCGGCACGAACACCTTTCGCGGCGTCAATCCGGCCAACGGCGTCGTGCTCTATTACAATCTGTCGGAACTGAAGAAGGACGAGCACATCACGCTCGAGATCGCCGACGCCGAGGGCAAGATTGTCCGCACATTCTCGTCCAAGGCCGATCCGAAGTATCGCCGTTGGGATGGCGGCCCGGGATCTGACCCGCTGCTGCCGAAAGCAAAGGGCATGAACAAATTCGTCTGGAATATGCGCGTGCCCACGATGCCCGGCGTTAGCAATGTCTATATCGAGGCCAGCTACAGCGGCCACAAAGCCACGCCCGGCAAGTACCGCTTCACGCTGAAACACGGCACGCAGACCGCCGCAACCGACGCAGACATTCTCGCCAATCCGCTCTACCCGACGACCCCGGCTCTGTATAAGGAATATCACCTCGCGATGTCGGGCATGGAGGCGGAGCTGACGACGATGCATAACACCGTCAACAGCCTCTTCGAAAAACAAAAGCAGCTCGAAGCCATCCTCGCCGGCCTTCCCGCCACGGGCGACAAATTCGCCAACGTCAAGCGCGACGGCGAAGCTCTACTCAAAAAAATGAAGGCATGGGACGAAGACATGGTCTCGCGAAAGTCGCGTGCCTATGACGACGTCGAGAATTACCCGCAGAAGTTCACCGCCGAATACATGTTCCTGATCAACTCAACCGAGAGCGACATCCCCAGCGTCAATCAGGGCTCGCTCGACCTTCTGAAGCAGTACACGACCAAATGGTCGGCCCTAAAAGCGAGATCGGATGAAATGCTTGCAAAAGACATTCCGGCTTTGAACAAAAAACTCTGGGAAGCTGGCTTTGGTGCGATCTGGAAGGATTGAGAATACTGACAGGCTCGATTGTGAAAGGAGAACGCCGCCACTAATGGCGGCGTTCCTGTATGCAAGCGTAAGGCTACTTCTTGGTGATGTAGTTGAATGCCATTGAGGCAATATCGTCCATCGACGATCCGTCGCCGTCGCGGTCGAGGGCGCTTGTGGCCATATCGATCATGGAGTTGCCGGAGGATTGCGGGGCGGCCGCCTGGGCCTGTCCACCGCCGAGGAGGCTGCCGAGAAGGCCTCCGAGGCCGTCGGATCCGACGCCTTCCTGCTGCTTTTTCTGTCCGAGATAGCTCATCACGATCGGGGCGAGGAACATCAGGATCTGTGCGACCTGTCCGATGTTGAGACCCGACTTCTGGCTCACGTCCTGTGCGACCGCACCTTGGTTGGTACCGAGAATGTGGCCGAGAATTCCGCCGGCATCTGCCTGACGCGGCGGTGGAGCCGCTGCCTGCTGGCCAAAAATCATTCCTGCGAGTCCGCCTAGGTCATTGAGAACACCGCCGCCGCTGTGGTCCTGTTCGAGAGCGGTATTGAGGCTCTCGGCTCCTTGCGGTGACGCAGCGTTGTTGGCGAGGCCGTTGATGAGCGCCGGCAGAGCCATCTGGATCGCCGTGTTGACCATCGAACTGTCGGCCCCAACATTATTGCTGATCTCGCTGACAGCCTTTTCACCCTGCTCCTGACCGAGCAGATCTTGTAATGAAAACATATAGCTATTCTCCTGTTTGAAAAAATTAATTCGCGCGATGCCACCCGCGACTTCCGCATTAATTGCTGTGCCGATATAGTACCATATAGTCGATTTAAGTTCCGCATGAAACCCTCGCGTTCCAGAAGACAGATCACCTTAAAGAATTCCCTGATCGCAGCCACCGCTTGCGGCGTACTTTTACTCGTTCTCTTCGCGATACTCTGGTCTATGTGGCCGTCGAATACGGTAGAAGAATACAAGTTCGTATCGACAATAGCCGGACAAAACGGAGATATCGGCGAGCCGTTTGGCTTGGCAGTGAGTGGAACGGAGACTTATGTTTCAGATGGTCACAACGGGAAGGTGATAGGCCTCTCTAGCAGTGGCAAAAAGATCTCGGAAGAAAATTTCGACACGCCATCTGGTATCGCTTTTGGCAAAGGCGAGTATGGGCATCTTCTTGTTGCTGATACAGGGCGGAACACGATTTATAAGTTGGATCCGAGTCCAACCGCGATTGCCGGAGCATCTGAACCGGGATTTGCTGATGGAGACGCCAGCACTGCTCGATTTAACGGCCCAATCGGTATCGCGGTAGGAAATGACGGCAAGGTCTTCATCTCTGATACTTACAATGACCGCATTCGCATTATCGAGAAAGGGCAAGTAACAACTCTCGCGGGCAGTTCTCAAGGGTTTTCGGACGGTGTCGGCGTGGATGCAAAGTTCGACACACCTACGGGACTAGCCATCTGGCAGGACAAGCTACTCGTCGCCGACAGCGGAAATAGACGTATTCGTGTCGTTGAAATGGATGGCACAGTCTGGACGCTCGCGGGCAACGGCGAAGGCGATCTCAGGGACGGGCTGTTGCAAATGGCATCATTCGTCCAGCCGACCGCTTTGACCGTCGACACCAACGGCGTCATTTTCGTTGCTGACGGCAATGCGATCAGGCGGATCGGCGGAACGATGTTGCCGATGGTGACTACAATTTCGAGCAATTTGAGAGGCGAAGCGGACGGCCCTGCTGCTATATCCAGTTTCAATCGACCGTCCGGCCTTGCCATCGCCCCGAACGGCGATCTTATCGTTGCCGATAGCGAGAATCAGCTTGTGCGGCGCTTTTCTACGAAGAAGCCGGAAACGGTGGATCCTAAAAAACTCGGAGCTAGAAAGCGTGAGACCGCAGAAGAATTCCGCAACGCCGCACCTGCACGGTGGCCGTACGATCCGCCGACCGCTAAACGTGACATCGCCGGTACGCTTGGTGAGATCCGTGGGCTGGTCACGCCGGACGACGACAATATCTGGTTTCACAACGGCCTCGACATTGCTGGTGCTTACGGTGAAACGGCACGGTTTATTCGAGACGAAAAGGTATTGCGTCCGATAGCAGCAGAGAATTTTGGCACGCTGCGGGAACTGATACGTATGCCGACGCTTGGCTACATTCACATCAGACTCGGTCGAAATGCCGATGGCAAACCATTCGATGATGCGAGATTTCAGTTTCAGCGAGAGAACGGGAAACTGACCGGAGTTCGCGTACCGCGAGGCACTAAACTCAAAGCCGGCGACCCGATCGGTACGCTTAATCCGATGAATCACGTCCATCTGATCGCAGGACGCAGCGGGAGCGAGATGAACGCTCTTGACGCCCTGATATTGCCCGGCATTAGCGATTCGCGACCACCGGTGATCGAAAAAGTGTCGATCTATGACCGAAATTGGGGGTTAGTCGAAACCGTTTCGCCCGCATCGCGTATTAAACTCACAGAAAAGACGCGTATAGTTGTGCGGGCGTACGACCAAATGGATGGCAACTCGGAACGAAGACGCCTCGGCATTTATATGCTCGGCTATCAGGTATTGAAGAGCGACAAAACACCGTTAGCCGATCCGAAATGGACGATCTCGTTCGACCGAATGCCATCAAACAACGCCGTAAAACTCGCATACGCGAACGGCAGCCACTCGGGTGCAACGGGCGAGACTATCTTTAACTACATCGTCACGAATTTCGTCAGCGGCCGTGACAATCGAGAAGATTTTCTCGATCCGGCAACTATCGGATCGGGGCAATTCATTCTGAGAGTTTTCGCCAAAGACTATTTTGGAAATGAGTCTTCAAAAGACATAGACATTGAGGTATTGAGATGAAATTAGTTGCTACATTCTTCCTGCTCTTATCGTTTACGATCGCCGCTCTGCCGGCTGGTCCGACTTCGATAATTGTGACGCCAAAGGCACCGAAGTTTACGGACGCCGAGCGTCATACGGAATTGGCACGCCGTCGTGCTACTGTCGCGGCAAAGATGGCTGACAAGAGCATTTTCGTGATGTTCAGTGCCGAGCCCCGGCTTTATACGAACGATGTCGACTATGTCTATCGTCAGGAAAACAATCTGTTCTATCTGACGGGCTTGAAACAGAACGGAGCGACGCTGGTGATTACGAAGAACGGCTCCGCAGTGACCGAAACGCTTTTCATCCCAAAGCGCATACCGCTTCGCGAAGCGTGGGAAGGCAAAATGTATTCGCGTGAACAGGTTTCGCAAGTTTCGGGAATGAGAACGATCGTCGATGCATCCGAGCAACCCGCCTTCCTGGCAGCGTTGAGGTCGAAAAGTGCGTTTACAGCTAAGGAAGGCGGCACATCGATCCCGACATCTGCCGAGTCGATCTACATGCTTCTGCCGCAAGGCGAGAATGACGAGAACGGCCGCCGCGAGTTTCATGTTGAGGACTATTTCGCCAAGGAAAACAAGACACTTAAATTTGTAAACGCTCAGCCGATATTCGCTGAACTCCGCCTCATCAAGTCGCCCTACGAACTCAAGATCCTCCAGCACGCCGTCGATATCTCCACCGAGGCACACATGCGTGCGATGGCGACAGTTGGACGTGCGGATTGGGAATACGAGGTTCACGCCGAGCTAGAATATACCTTCCGTCGTCGCAATGCTGACTTCTGGGGCTATCCGTCGATCGTCGGCTGCGGTCCGAACGCGACAACACTGCACTATGTCGAATCGCAAAGCCCAGTCAAAAAGGGCGAGGTAATGCTGATCGACGCAGCGGCCGAATACGATCATTACACTGCGGACATCACACGCTCATTCCCGGTGAACGGCAAATTCACAAAGGAACAGGCCGAAATCTATCAGATTGTATTCGACGCACAGGAAGCCGTTGCAAAGGCTACAAAGCCGGGAGCAACTTTCGGCCAGCTCAGCCAGATCGCTAACGAGACGATCAACGAGGGACTGTTCAAGCTTGGGCTCGTCACCGACAAGAAGTCACGGCAGTCGAGGTATTGGTTCATCCACGGCCTCGGCCATTGGATCGGGATGAATGTTCACGATGTCGGCTCATACCAAGGCCCGCTAAAGGCCGGTATGGTCTACACGAACGAACCAGGCATCTACATTCGCGAGGACGCTCTCGACAACCTTCCGGATACCCCGGAAAACAAGGCATACATCGCAAAAGTACGGCCTGTTTTTGAAAAGTACAAGAACATCGGGGTTCGCATCGAGGACGATATGCTCGTGACCGAGACCGGCGTCGAGTGGATGAGCGGGAAACTTCCCCGCACGATCGCTGACATCGAAGCCTTCATGGCGGTCGCTCCGAAACAGGTTCCATTAGCTGAGCGGATCAAGAATAATCCTGCTCGTATTTTGTTCGAGCAGGCTCTCGCGGCTCGCTGATCTATCGTAATGTTTTCGTAAATCTGGCGGTTCGTGAGAGCCGCCATCAAGTTTATCTTTGACTAACGCTCCCAATAAGCCGCAAAATCTACCACAAGTGGCAAACGTTAATACCAACTCCGCCGACACATCGCTCCCGCTCGTCATCGTCAATCCAAAATCCGCGTCCGGTGCAACGCGGGATAATTGGGCAGCGACGGCTAGCGATCTGCGTGCGCACTTTGGGCCGTTCACCGTCGCCTTCACAAAATCCCAGGGCGACGCTGTGACCATAGCGAAGCGTGCGGCAATAGCTGGCCGAGGGTTCATCATCGCGTGCGGCGGTGATGGGACGATCAACGAGGTTGCGAATGGCATCTTGCAGTCCGGTGTAGATGCCGAGCTCGGGGTGCTGCCCTCAGGCACCGGCGGAGACTTTCGCCGCACGCTTGGACTGCCTCAGACGAATCGTGAAGCGGCGGCTGCTCTCCGAGACGGCGTGACGAAGCAGATGGACGTCGGAAAGGTTACGTTCGCAGATCACGACAGCGAAACTGTCAGCCGGTTCTTTCTCAATATCTCATCCGTCGGCCTCGCTGCTGATGTAATAAAACGTGTGAAATCGGCAAAGATTTTCGACTGGCTCCCGGTCGAATCTATGCGTGGGAAGGCAAATTTTGCCGTTTCTGCATTGCAGGAAGTTATCGACCTCGATCCATCGCTTGTCCGCGTCAGATTTGACGATGGTGACGAACACACGGTTCAGACGATCGCATTTTGCGTCGCGAATTCACGTTTCTTCGGCGGCGGCATGATGATCGCCCCGGACGCAGCAATCAATGATGGGTTGCTCGATGTGATCAACATCGGCGACCTCAGCACCGCAAAGATACTTCTCAACGCCTATTCACTCTATCGCGGAACCCATCAGAAACTTGCGGAAGTAAATAGCACGCTCGCCAAACGGATCGAAGTCTCAGCGGTCGACCCATCAATACCTATATTTTTAGAAACTGACGGCGAATTGCCAGGCCAGCTTCCCGCGGTGTACGAGGTGGTGCCAAACGCCTTGCGAATACGCGTTCCCCGAGCCCGATAGATGCGAATGACCCGTCGAAATCTAATGAATCGCAAACTGCACCGCCTGTTGTGTGTCGCAGGCCTATTTTTTGTTCCCTTTATCGGTTGCATCGCCCAAACCGCCGCTGCCAACGACGATGCCGATCTCCAATCATGGAATGACGTACAACTGACGATCCCATTGAATAAGAAGGTGGACTTCGCGACAGCGATCACAATGAGATTAGGGAAGAATATTTCGCGATTGAACGACGGTCGTTTTGCGGTTGGCCTTAGCCTAAAGCCACTGAGCTCATTAGCGGTGCAGCCATTTTACTGGTTGGTCAGGGCTCGGAGAGCAAACGGCCTTTTCGGCACCGAGCACCGGTTGAATCTTCGTGCGATCTATAAGTTTCCGGCCAAGTCGATCGGCATTTCGCACCGTAGCTGGTTTGAGTACCGAATTCGCTCGACAGGCAACACATGGCGTTACCGTCCATCGATAACCGCCGAGAAGGCGATTCCCAACTCGATCGTCTCTGGTTTAACGGCCTTCGTCACTGAGGAACCGTTCTACGATTCGGCGACAGGGCGTTTTTCGAGAAACCGTCTTAGTGTGGGCGTTAACAAGATTCTCAGCAAGAAGCTGTCACTTGACCTATTTTATTTGAGACAGGATGACAGTGTGGCACACCCGTCCGTATTGCATGTGATAGGTACCGCCTGGCGCATTAAGCTCTAGGCGCGAACTCAGGGTACGGCAGCTTGCACTAATATTACTTGCGGATTAAGCTATTCGAACCCATAAAATAATTATGCCGCAGTCATTTTGCGAACGCCTGATCGAATCTTTGGAATCTCGTCCCGACGCAGTCGCGATGCGGATCGTTGGCGATGAAAAGGAAGTTTACACCTCTGCCGAAATGTTGCAGAAGTTACGCTCAGTCGCCTATCGGCTAAAGGAAGAAAAAGTAGGATTTGGCGATCGCGTCGCTCTCATCGGCGAAAATCATCCGTCATGGGCGATCGCGTATCTTGGAACGCTGTACCTTGGTGCGGTATGCGTCCCGCTGGACCCGCATGGCGAGATCGAGACGATCACCAATTTTCTTGAAAATTCTGAGGCAAAGATAGCGTTTCTCTCGCCTGATCAAACCGAGCGTTTTTCGCAGATAGAAGAAAAACTCGGCCGCCACATCCCCGCAGTCGTATGGAATCTTGAGAATTCGACCAACGGTTTTCAGAAGTTTGAGGATTGGTCGTCAACAGAGTTTCCGGATAGTTTCGCGAAGGAAGTTCCGAAAGCGGAGGGCGATGACACCGCACTGTTGATGTACACCAGCGGCACCACCGGCACGCCAAAAGGAGTTCCGTTGACTCATGGCAACATTGTCGGGGAGTTATCAGGTGTAAATGACGTCCTAACACTGGGCGGCGAAGATCGCATACTAAGCCTTTTACCGCTTTTCCATGCTTATCTGCAGATCGTGAATCTATGGGTCGCAACCACTTTCGGACCGCAGGTCGGTTACCTAAAAGAGTTGACTCCTGCCGAGCTGAGTGAATCGATGAAGGTTTTCAAACCGACGATCCTCACGACCGTACCTCGGCTTTGGTATATTTTTCACAAAAAGATCTTTGACGCCGTTGCGGCGAAACCAAAGGCGGTGCAGGCATTGTTTCGCACGATGCTCAAAGCCAACGGCTTCTTTCGCGACAAGCTGAATATCAACCTGGGCAAGAAATTCTTTGGGGCGGTCCATGATTCGTTTGGCGGCGAACTGCGTATCGCGATCTCTGCCGGCTCGCGCTTTGACGATGCGGTAGCTCAGGATTTTCACCGACTTGGTTTTACCATCATTCAGGGCTACGGACTAACAGAAACGAGCGGTGCGGCGACCGCCACCTACGAGGATGACAATCGTGTTGGCTCGGTCGGCAAGCCGATGAAAGGAGCGGAGATCAAGATCCTGGATCCCGACAAGGAGGGCGTCGGCGAGGTTTTGATCCGCGGGACAATGGTTTTCAAAGGTTACTATCAGAATCCGACAGCGACCGCTGATGCGTTTACTGAGGACGGTTGGTTTCGCAGCGGAGATCTTGGAAAGATCGATGCCGATGGGTTCTTGTATATCGTTGGCCGGGGTAAAGATGTGATCGTATTGCCCTCCGGCAAAAACGTACATCCGGAGGACCTCGAAGTGCACTATCTAAAATGCCCGCTCGTCTCCGAACTAGCGATCATCGGCATCGAGGACGAGAGCGAAGCTCGCGCTGGTGCCGAAAAACTTGCCGCCGTTGTCGTCCCCGATTTTGAGTATCTCAAACAGGCAAAGATCGCAAATTCAAAAGAGGCCGTTCGCCACGAGCTCGACAGTCTCGGCCGCGAATTGCCTGAGTACCAGCGTGTTCGTGATTACATCATTCGCTCCGAGCCGTTGCCGCGCACCGCTACCAACAAAATCAAGCGATTTCAGCTTAAGAAAGAGGTCGAGTCGGGCGTTTTCACTGCCGAGGCGAAGGAGGCAAAGGCTTGGGATCTCTCGGCTGCGGACATCTCGTTGCTTGAAACTAGCACTGCAAAAGCCGTCGTTGCCGCGATCAGCCAGAACGCGAAAGACCCGGAAACGATCCACCCCTCGATGAATCTCGAGATTGACCTCGGCCTGGACAGCCTAGGCCGTGCCGAGACATTCGCCGCGCTCGAACAGGCGTTCGGCACAGAGTTCGAAGGCGAGGAAGCTGCTCAGGCACTCACAGTCGCAAATGTCATCGAACTCGTTAACAAACATGGCGGTGAAGATGTCGAAAACGTTTCGCTCGACCTCAACTGGGGCAAGATCGTCCGCGAAGCCGACGATAACTTCCCGGAAGTTCAGGGGATTCTGCAGGACCGCCCGTTCTTCTCGGTTTTTGCTTTCCTCGTATATAAGATATTTCACCTCTTCTTTCGGGTTTTCATGCTGCTGGAGGTCCGGGGTAAAGAGAACCTTGTCGGCCTCTCAAAACTCAACGAACACAACAAGCTCAATAAAACTTTCTTAATCTGTCCGAACCATCAGAGCTTTCTCGATCCGTTCGTTCTCTGCTCCAATTATCCTTACGCGTTGTTCAAGAATGTCTTTCACGTCGGTGCGAGCGAATTTTTTGAGGGAAGATTCCTGCGAACGATTGC
>JANNWQ010000431.1:0-2621 GCA_031408595.1 Acidobacteriota bacterium
CCAAGACCACCTCGGCAGCCCACGCATAAACACCAACGGCTCCGGCACCGTCACAGCCAGACACGATTACATGCCCTTCGGAGAGGAAATTACACCTTCGATAACTCCTCTCAGGTCAGGCTACTCGTCGGACGCAGTCAGGAAAAAATTCACCGGCTACGAACGCGACGACGAAAGTGGGCTGGACTTTGCTCAGGCGAGGATGTATTCCAACCTTCTTGGCCGTTTTACAACGTCTGATCCGCTTCTAGCGAGTCAGAAAGTGTTGCAGCCGCAAAGCCAAAATCGCTATTCCTACGTGCTCAACAATCCTTTGAAATTTGTAGATCCAACAGGTTTGGTCTGGGGCTACGTCGATTCAGTAGAGGAGAGTGGAAAGAAAATTCGCACGTTTAAGTGGTTCGATGGTGACACGGTTGATGATGGTTACACACTTTACACTGATCCCTATTACGACTCTAACGACGGACGCTTGTATCTGAATCCGGATGGGCCTGCAGGATGGATATCATACAATCCGGGTATCGACGGGATCTTCGATCTCAATTTGGATCCTTATGTTCGTGACGGATATACAATGGGCCCTACGCCGGAACAATACAGAAGGTTTATGCGCTCTGGAGCCGTGCAAGATGTTTCATGGGATTTTGTCGGTCTAGTCATTCCAGGGCGACTTGGAGCAAAGGCACTAGCCGGAGCGGTGGGTACCAAAGCAGCTATTGAGGCTGCGGAAAGAAGTACCACAACGTTATACCGTGCGGTAAGTCATGCCGAATTCGAACAGATTATGAAGACCGGTACGTTTCAAGCTGGAAAAAATTCACTTGAGGGTAAATTCTTCGCAGAAACAGCAGAGGACGCGGCGAAATGGGGCGAGAGGTTAGAAGGAAAAGGAAATTTTCGCCTCGTTGATGCGCAGCTTCCGACGGTTAAAGCGAATGAACTGATGCGTTTCGAGAGGCTGGACAATATTGGCCCGGCTAGGTACGGCGAGTTAGAACAATTAAAGGGTGCTAAAATTCGGGCTGTTGATAGGTAGATTTTATGAAGGCGCTTATACATTGGTTATCAGAAAGTGAGGGAGGGCGTCTAAGCCCTCCCCGAGGCTCTCGGTATGTTACTGTCGCTCGCTTTCTGGACGAGAAAGAGAAATATCCCAAAGAAGCTTGGAGTCTAGTTGTCGAGAATATTGATGATCTTGGTAGCGATGGGCCAAGCATGGCCGACGTCAGATTTCTGGTTGATGACGCTCCAGATTATCTGCTTCATGAGGGAAGTTTATTTGAGCTGTTTGAGGGACGAAAAATGGTTGCAAAGGGGAAGATTCTAATCTCCGACTAGAAAAAGAATTGGGGTCAGGCCTACTTTATTACGATTCTTGCGGGTCGGTTGCGGGAATATTCTATGGCGACGAGTTCGACTGCTCGGGATAGAGACAGATCGTCGGGCATTCGTCTGAGAGCGGAGTCGCAGCGGCGGCTTGTGCTGGGCGAGCTTAGGCCAAGAATGCGGGACAGGTCGGCGATGCGAGATCCGAGTTGGCGGCCCGAGACGATAAAGACCTCTTTGGCAAAAACCTGCCGAGCACTTTTCGATGAGCCGCAGAATTCCTGACGAGCTATCTGGCAGACTACCTCGACAGACCGGACCAACGACTCAAGGTCAACGATCTCAATTTCGCTGTCAGCCTTTCTTCTAAATGAGGCCGCTCGTGTGTCGAACTCACCGATCCGGTGGATCATCGCGTCGACAAATTCTTCTGTTCCCAAAATTCCGCCAGAGTCCGCATAGAACTGCTCCTGCCGTCCCATGGCTGTCTGACATGCAATTCTGGCGTCAAAAACCCGCCAGTGCTAGAGCCGCTCTCAAGTGTTGAGATAACTGCCATGCGTTCGATCTTGGCGTTCCGGGTAGCTTCTAATCCACTTGAACTTCAAAGAGGATGTCTGAAAAGTCCGAATCCGGCCTCAGAAATCGAGAATTCCCGGCTGGCCATGCCGCTGTGTGAGGGGAGGTAGGAATTAAATCCGCGTAGCGGATGACTGCATAAAGCCCCGTGCGCGTGCACGGGGACAAGGTAACGAAAGGACAGGCAAGCCCGTGAATACGGGCGACAGCGGCTCAGGCGACTTGCTCTGTCGCTGTCTCCGACAGCTTGGACGATCATCGGAACCTGACCACGGGTTCCCACCCGTGGCTTTATGCTTTCGCCATCTACGATGGCTGAAATCCAAGGATCTAAAAAAAGGTATTTCGACTTTTCAGACATCCTCTTTCATTTATTTTGCGTACGAATCCGCACGCGACCTCGAAATATGCTCTTTTGGGGGATTCCACACGGGAAGATGCTAATATTCAGAATGCCGATCCTTATGCCCCGTTCTTCGATCAAGAAGATCACGAAATCCTACTTCGCCCGCTTTGCTGCGTGGGTATTGGTGCATAACGTTGTCGATCTGTTGGCGATGGCGTTGCCGGTTCGACGGGGGTATTCGGGGCGAAAGCGTGTTGTTTTTGTGAAGCTCGACGGTGTAGGCGACTACATTATTTGGACGGCGGCATTTGATGCAATACGGGAGAAGTACCCGTCGTCGGAATTCGAGCGGATACTTGTGGCAAAT
>JANNWQ010000432.1:0-2107 GCA_031408595.1 Acidobacteriota bacterium
GAGATCGGAGGGTTGAATTAATGAGTAACGAAACCATCGCCCGCCGCTACAGCGTTGCCCTCGCGGATGTCGTTCTAAAGAGCGGCCAGACCGATTCGGTAAAAGCAGAGATCGCGACGCTTGGTGAGCTTTTCGGGCAGAACAGCGATCTGCAAACAGTTTTTGGCAATCCCGCGATCACTCACGCAAATAAAGAAAAGGTGCTCAACGGATTGCTCGCGAAGCTAAAGCCTTCGACGACCACAGCGAATTTTCTCAAGGTTTTACTGCAGAATGGACGTCTCTCGGATCTCGGTGACATAAATGATCGATTCGAGGCCGTGCTCGATGAACGCAGCGGCATCGTCGCGGCGGAAATTACGTCGGCAAGAGACCTGCCCGCAGGCGAGAAAGCAGAATTTGAAAAGAGCCTCGCGGCTCTGACGGGCAAGACCGTGAACGTAAATTACGCGGTCGATCCAGACATTATTGGCGGCGTCGTAACCCGCATCGGCTCGACCGTCTATGACGGCTCGGTGAAGACGAAATTGGAGAATCTTAAAGAACAGTTGGTTAACGGATAGTTGTCAGTAGTCGGTTGTCAGTTGTCAGAGAAATTCTACTGACAACTGACCACTGACAACCGACAACTGAAAAGAATATGGAATCAATCAAAGCTAACGAGATCAACGAAATTATTCGTGCTCAGATCGAGAATTTTGACGCGTCGATGACGGTTGCCGAGGTTGGCACGGTCATCAAGGTCGGCGACGGTATCGCTGAGATCTACGGCCTCGAAAAGGTCATGGCCGGTGAGCTGCTCGAGTTTCCGCACGGAGTTCGCGGACTCGCCTTGAACCTTGAAGAAGACAAGGTCGGCGCCGTGCTTTTCGGTGACTTTCAGAAGATCAAAGAGGGCGACGAAGCCAAGCGTACCAAGCGTATCATGAGCGTTCCGGTGGGCGACGCGATGATCGGCCGGGTCGTTGATGCTCTCGGAAATCCGATCGACGGAAAAGGCGAGATCATCACCGAGACATATAATCCAGTCGAGAAGATCGCTCCCGGAATTATCGATCGTCAACCGGTGAAAGAGCCTCTTCAAACCGGTCTCAAGGCTATCGACTCGATGGTCCCGATCGGCCGCGGACAGCGTGAGCTGATCATCGGCGACCGTCAGACGGGTAAAACCGCTGTTGCGATCGACACGATCATCAACCAGAAAGGCAAGGACGTTATCTGCGTTTATGTTGCCATCGGACAGAAAGCATCGACCGTTGCTCAGGTTCGCCAGAAGCTGGAAGAATTTGGTGCGATGGACTACACGATCATCGTAAACGCCTCGGCGTCTGATCCGGCGGCTATGCAATTTTTGGCTCCCTATTCGGGTTGCGCGATGGGCGAATACTTCCGCGACAACGGCCGTCACGCTCTGACGATCTATGACGATCTTTCGAAGCAGGCCGCGGCGTACCGCGAAATTTCATTGCTTCTGAGACGTCCTCCCGGCCGCGAAGCTTATCCCGGCGACGTTTTCTATCTACACTCACGCCTTCTCGAACGTGCGGCGAAGATGTCGGATAAAAAGGGCGGCGGAAGCTTAACTTCGCTCCCGATCATCGAGACTCAGGCCGGCGACATCTCGGCATACATTCCGACCAATGTGATCTCGATCACCGACGGCCAGATCTTCCTTGAGAGCGATCTGTTCAACTCAGGCGTTCGTCCGGCTATTAACGTCGGTAACTCAGTTTCGCGTGTGGGTGGTGCGGCACAGATCAAGGCTATGAAGCAGGTCGCAGGCAAACTGAAGCTAGAAATGGCTCAGTATCGCGACGTGGCGGCATTCAGCCAGTTCGCATCGGACCTCGATAGGGCCACGCAGATGCAGCTCATCCGGGGCCAGCGTCTCACCGAGTTGCTGAAGCAGGACCTTGCCTCGCCGAACAACGTCGAAGACCAGATCGTTTCGATCTTCGCGGGCAGCCTTGGAGTGCTCGACACGATCACGAACGAGCAGGTCAAGCCGTTTGAAGAGGGCTTGTTGGCCTATGTCAAAGACAAGTACCCCGACGTGATCGAAACGGTTCGAAGCACCAAGGCGCTGAGCAAGGAATCGGAAGAGACT
>JANNWQ010000433.1:0-6206 GCA_031408595.1 Acidobacteriota bacterium
GCGGCGTACGCCGCGGCTTGAGCGAGCCGAGAAAAACCAAAAAAGGAGACAACTGTAAACCTTCTTCAGGACTAACAATAAAGTGTCAACCTATACTAGGAATACCACCAAAAGGTGACAACTTTTTTCAGGACGACACACAACTTCGCGAAGACTAAAGGTTAGTGGCTAGTTGCGGTGAGGCGTAAGTGTTGTATATACAACGTTTAGCGGCAAAAAGCCGATATTTAGCTAGCGAAAGTTTTTGCACACAAATATGCGTTTTTGGGTCTAAAACAGGCTGTTAAGTGTTGCAAATACACGTACTTATTTGTCCCACCGGGGTCGTGGGACAAAATGGGACAAAATGAGAGGAAAACCGCGAGCGCGAGCGGTATTTGATGTCTACCGATCTGCTGCATCCGTGTTATCATATGCCTAAAGAGAGGACACATGGATGAGGAAAAAACTGCTATTTTGTTTTTGCATTACCCTTTTGACCGTGACCGTAGCATCAGCGCAGAGCAGCCGGCCGATCACAAATCTTGACCTGCAGAAGTATCGTGATTCGCGGATCGCGGCGGAGAAGGAGCTTCGGGAGAACTACGAAACGCTCGGCTTTCCGTCGCCCGAGGAACTCGAACGCCGCCGCGAAAAGAGCCGCGTCGAAACGGAGGAACTCGCTGCCAAATTGCGTACCGACCGCATCGAGCAGGAAAGGCTCGACGCCCAACGAGAAAGGATGTCACGCAGCGTGACGGTGTATAACCGCGATGTTGTTCGCCAGAATGACTTGTATCTGTCCAACGGCTATTACTACTCGCCGTACGTGAACAGGTATCCGAGACCACGAACGCAGGGGCAACCGGGGTATTTTGCCGGAGGACAGTTTTGGCCAACTGGGCAAGCTGCGAAGCCGCGACCACTATTTATAAGGCCAAGGAATCGATAAATACCTATGAAAGAAGGTTGGGAAGCCGTTATCGGCATGGAGATACACACGCAGCTTGCGACTAACAGCAAGATCTTTTGCTCGTGCGCGGTCGAGACGGGTGGTAAGCCAAATTCGAACACGTGTCCGGTGTGTCTTGGTTTGCCGGGAGCGTTGCCGGTATTGAATAGGCGTGTGATCGAGCTTGGTGCGAGGGCGGCGTTGTCGCTGGGGCTTGAGATACAGGAAACGTCGATATTTGCGCGTAAGAACTACTTCTATCCCGATCTGCCAAAGGGCTATCAGATCTCGCAGTACGACAAGCCCTTCTCGGCGAACGGCCATCTGACGATCATGACATCGGAACGCGACGATCAGGGGCGGCCGGTAGAGTGGAAGCCGATGACGATCCATATCCAGCGGATGCACCTCGAGGAAGACGCCGGGAAGAATGTGCACGAGGGCCTGCCCGATACGGATAAATATTCGTACGTTGATCTCAATCGTGCAGGCACGCCGCTTGGCGAGATCGTCACGTCGCCGGATTTTCGCACGTCGTGGCAGGCGTATGACTATGTCAATCATGTTCGACGAGCTTTGCAATGGGTTGGTGCGAGCGATGCTGACATGGAGAAGGGAAATCTGCGTTGCGAAGCGAATGTTTCGGTGCGAAAGGTTGGCGAGACTGAGTTTAGGAACAAGGTCGAGCTGAAGAATCTTAATTCGGTCCGCTTTATGCAAAAAGCGATCGAGTACGAGATCGAACGGCAGATCGAGGTCCACGAAAAGGGCGAGCCCGTGAATCAGGAATCGCGTCTGTGGGACGAGAAGAACAACCGCACGCGGTTCATGCGTACCAAAGAGGACGCACACGATTACCGCTATTTCCCCGAGCCTGATCTGCAGCCGTTGCGTGTCACCGCCGAATTTATCGAGAGCGTGAAACGCGAAATGCCCGAGCTGCCTGACGTGATGCGTGACCGGTTTATGGACGTTTACAAGATCGGCTATCCGGAAGCGTCGCAACTCGTAGCTGATCGTGATCTCGCAGAATATTTTGAAACGACTTCCCGGATCACAGCAAATCCGCGCGTTTCGGCTAATTGGATACTCGGCGAACTAACAAAAGAGCTAAACAACGCGGGCAAGACTGTTTCCGAAAGCCTTCTGACCGCCGAAGATCTCGCAGAACTGATCAACACCGTCGAATCTGGCTCGATCAATATTAATCAAGCGAAAGAGGTGCTAGTCGAGATGTTCGCGACAGGCAAACCGGCTCCTGAAGTGATCAAGGAAAAGGGCTTCGAACAGGTTTCGGACAGCTCTGTGATCGAGGCAATCGTTGACGAGATCATCGCCGCAAATCAGGGTCAGGTCGAGGCATATCGCGGTGGAAAAGATGCTCTGTTCGGCTTCTTCGTTGGCCAGGTAATGAAGGCTTCGCAGGGTAAAGCAAATCCGAAAATTGTGAACGAAATACTGAAAACCAGATTGGATCAATAGGACATATTTTTAATCTGACGTGAATTGAGAAACATTAGGTCGCCGGAATTCAAGGATGAAAAATAGCTATAATTTGCCTGGATGGTCGAAAAAGGATCGGATTCGCGATGACCGAAAGGTCACGGACGCATAATTATGAGAAGGCTCGTCAACTCTTCAGCTCTTTTGGCGGTATTCAGTCTTTCCGCCATATTTGTGTCGGCGCAGTCTGACGCTGAACGCCGCGAGGTAGAATTCGCAGCCAGGAACCGGGAGTTGGAGGCATCTGAGCGTCGCGAAAAGGCGATGCCAATTCGCATTGGTTCGCGTCTCGCTTCTGGCCTTGATAAAGCTAGCCGGAAGGCTCTTGATCAATTGCGCGCTGTCGATCGGGAAGACAAGATCAGGTACGCTGAATTCCTTAGGGACGAAAAAGCAGGAATATTCAAATTATTTCCCGATAAGGGTTGTGTGGAAAAAAACCTGGTTCACCTCGATGGCGATTGTGTTGGGTTTGTACCGGACAGTAATTATTTTTCATTTCGAACGGGCAAATATAATGGTCTTCAACACGATATAGGCTTTTATCGCGATAATTTCATCAGCAGGTCGTTTTTAGCACAAGCGATCTTGGTTTCGTTGGGCGATGAGCCGCTCGATAAAGCAACCCTGATGCACCCGGCTTTAAAATTTCTCAGCGATTTTCAGCCTCAAGTGCGGCCTGAGACACTTAGTCAATCGGTGTCGCTCTTTTCGAAAGGCGTTGGGGCGAGCGGTTATCATTTCGTTGGCAGAGTTGCGGTCGAGGAAAATACTACCTACGCGATTCGAAAGATAGACTTTAGGGTTGCAGGGCAGGAATATTTGACCCCGTCGGATCAGCGCCGTTTACGTATGCTGAACTATATAAGGTATGAAGACCGAAAAGACTCGATCTATGTCTTTCGCGTGGTGAGAAAGGATGATGATGGTGTGGTGACCGTTCTTTGGAAGCAAATCGTCCGAAAGAATGCTCCGACGATTAAATTCCAGAAAGGTGACAAATTTCCGGAATTTGAATCGGTGATTGATAAAGAATAATGGGGATGGGTTTTTTGATGAAAGATAAGATCGCGGTAATCACGGGCGGCTCGAAAGGTATTGGCTACGCTATCGTTAAAAGGCTGGCCGAGGCCGGAGCCAAGGTCTATATCTGCTCCCGCAACCGCGAGGAAGTCGAGGCGGCGGTCGCGCGGCTTTCTGAGATCGGCGAGGCGTACGGCAAGGTTTGCGATGTGCGTGACGAAGAGCAGGTTAAACGCATGCTGGAATCCTGCGAATCGCGTCTTGGCGGTATCGATATTCTGGTCAATAATGCCGGAGTCGGGATCATGCGGAAGACGGTAGAGGAAATCACGCCCGGCGAGTTCCGGCAGACGATCGAAACAAATCTGTTCGGCACATACTATGCGTGCCACTACGCGATACCTATGCTAAAGCGTCGCGGCGGTGGCTACATCATCAATATATCTTCACTGGCGGGGCAGAATCCGAATCCGGGAATGGCGGCATATAACGCTTCTAAATTCGGGCTGAATGGCTTTACCGAGGCGATGATGCAAGAAGTCCGGCATGACAATATCAAGGTCAGCTATATCTGTCCGGGCAGCGTGAATACTGAATTTGGCGGTGACTCGGTCTCGGACGACAAAGCGTGGCAGATACAGCCCGATGACATTGCGCAGATAGTAATCGACCTCCTGTCGATGGAGTCGCGAACTTTGCCGAGCAAGGTTGAGGTCAGGCCGAGCCGTCCACCGGTCAAACAGTGACCGAGATGCCCAAGCAATCGAGTGCATAGGTAAGATCTTTTTCGCTGAACGGCTTGATCACATATCCCGAAGCTCCCAGCTCGGCGGCCCGCGTCTGGTGCTCCTCAGAGTCGAGCGAAGTTACCAATACAACCGGGATGTGACCGAAATTATCATCGGTCTTAATATACTCGAGCATCTCCCACCCATCGACGTGCGGCATCTCGACGTCCGAAAGAATTAAGTCAGGCTCAACGGTGCCGTTAAGCAGAAGTTCCAGAGCGTCGGCACCGCTGTTAGCTGTTATAGTTCGGAGGCCGGCCGCAGCGACGATTTTTTGTGTCTGCCGACGAATACTTGGGCTGTCGTCGACGATCAGAACCAGCGGCGAAACCGCGGGAGCATCGACTGCGGGCTCTGCTAGGGGTTCGACGGCTGAAGGTTGGACGTATTGAACCGGTAGGAGCAGTGTGAAGGTTGTTCCCTTTTGCGGCTCCGATTCCACGTGAACGCTACCACCACGACTCTCGATGCTTTCTTTGACGATGCTCATGCCGACGCCTCGACCGGCGTTGAGATCGATCTTATCTGCTGTCGTGAGGCCTCGGTCGAAGATCAGCTTGAAGGCATCGCGGTCGCTCATTTGGGTTACATTATCTGCAGAGATCGTTCCTGTAGCGACGGCTTTGTCTTTGAGTTTGGTAGCAGAGATACCAGAGCCATCATCGGAGATGCTCACGACGACCGCTTCTTGGTCTGCCTCGATGCGTACGGTGACCTTACCAGTTTCGGGCTTGCCGAGAAGGCGTCGGGTTTCCGGATTTTCAATACCGTGGACGACGGCATTCTTCAGGAGATGGAGCATGGGCTCGATCAGCGCGTCAATGATCTGCGTATCGATCTCGACATCGCCATTCTCCAAATTGATCGCGGCCTTCTTGCCTTCATCAACGCTTGTCATTTGCACGGCTCGGCTCAGACGCGTTTCGAGCGTGCCGAAGCGGACCATGCGAATTTGCTTGAGCTTGGCGTGGAGTTCGTCGGTCAATGTGCGCTGAGCCTCGAAGATGGAGGTCAGCTTTGCTAGTGTTTCGCTATCTACGCTTGCTGAGACGCCAAGTTCGCTAAATCGCTCGGCAAGTGCCGATCGATTGATGATCAGGTTTCGCGAAACGGTGAGAATTTCATCGAGTCGATCAAGAGCGACGCGTACTATCGGGGTCGGAGCCGGGCGGTAGTTATCAGTCCGTCCGGTTGGCTCGAGTTTCTGCCTATCGTCGCTTCGTGCGATCGTACCGTTATTGCTCGCGGCAGAGGTAAGCGAGGTTACGGCTGCGTCGTAATACTTGTCTAAGTTAGGATTGTTGTTGAGATTCTTGGCCGTAACGAGTGCATTAAGATGCATCGCCGAGGCATCGAGAAATTCCAGGATGTCCGTCGAGGCTTCGACGCGAAGCTCGACCATCTTGTCGAGCAGATCCTCCATTCGATGAGCGGTTGAGGCGGCTTCGCCCATTCCGACAATGCCCGCAGCACCTTTGAAGGTGTGTGAACTGCGGCGGATGTTCCACAGAGCGTTTGTGTCGGCGGGCGACGCGGCGAGTTTTTCTAGCTCGTTAAAAATGTTGGCGAGAAGTTCGTCAGCCTCAGAGCGAAAGATTTCGAGCGTTTCTTCGTCTATATCAAACGCTTCATTTGCCCACGAATCCGTTGCTACGTCCATTGCGATTTCGCTCGCAGGCGTGATCTCATCAAACGATGCATTGACGAAGTCAGAGACATCGTCGATCATTTCGTCACCGCCATTACGCCAGACCGTGGCCTCGATCAATGAAACGAAGTCGAGAGCATTAATCGCTCCTTTGACTGCGTTTTCGACGGTAATATTATCGAGAGCCTGACGCGCTGAGAAGACAGCTTTTTCGATCTCGGCATGGCCGAGTTCGCGGGCATCTGCCTCGAGACGTGCGAGATCGCGACGCGGAACCGCAAGGTCATCCACGTCGCCGGTCTGCGCGATGATC
>JANNWQ010000434.1:0-4241 GCA_031408595.1 Acidobacteriota bacterium
GAGAGAGCGACGCTGCCGCAGACGCGACCAAGCTCCTCGATGATCGTCGCATACTCGACATATCCCATCCCGGCACCGCCATATTCTTCCGGGAAAAACACGCCCAGCAGCCCCAACTCAGCCAATTTCGGTCGCAATTCTTCAGGAAAATGCTGCGTCTCGTCCCATTCCATCACATGCGGACGGATCTCGCTCTCAGCAAATTCGCGGACGCTAAATTTTATTTGTAATTGCTCTTCGGATAATTCAAAGTTCATATCTTATCTACGTATAATCCAAAGTTATCATATCTGCTGGTACCGTGTTATCTTGACCGATGACATTTTTTTCGATAAGGAAATTTACTTGTCATATGAAGGTTTTAGATTTACGATGTACTCAAATTACTAGAAACGATGGAGGAGGTCTATGGTAACAATCTGCAAACTAGCACTTTCTGTTTCGATGTTGGTCATCTCGATATGTGTTCCGGCTATCGGTCAGGCAGTCAATGTTATGCCTGGCGGAAAAGGGTTGGAGTTGACGCTGCGAAGCTCCGAACTTCCAACGCGCATCACGCTGTCCGAGAAAGAAGCACACGGATTCTGGACAGAGAACGTCGACCGATCGTCCGGTGGCAAGGGAAGTAAGGATTCGATACCAAAGGTTGATTTTCTCGCGCGCCTCGTTGATGGAAAGACAGAACTTAAGGTATCGGTATTCACAGCCGAGCCTATTCGAAACGCAGGGAACCTGATCGCGACCTACGTTATCGCGGAGGGCCAGACCGTTACAATTAGCGAGCTGGCGAAGTTCGGCTTCGTCCCGCCAAAGGCCACGATGGTCACTATCGATGCGACGTTAGCCGATGGCCCTCGTATTCACAATCAGACCAGATCGCTGCAGCCCGTGCTAGGGATTGATGCAGTGCCGTTTCCTATGTTCGTCTTGAACGTGCGAAGCACCTCAGCGAAACCGGTGATAGGTTTCGCGATCAGGCGTGTAAAAGCAGGGCGAACAGAGTGCACCTCAATGATGCAAGGCGATTTCGGGGCCGCGCTGATTCAACCGGGAGCGACTAAGGAACGCCCCATTATTATTCCCGCTGGGGAAGCCCGCGGCGGAGATTTGGTTTTCGGTATCTTGGCGGTCTTCTTTAACGACGGCACGTTTGAAGGTGATACGACCGCCGCCGCAAATTTTTTAATGACCGAGTATTCTCGCAAGGAGACCCTAGACCGACTCCTCGAAGTATTAAATGCTACGGTTGCTCGCTTTCCTGCTCGAGTAGACCCGAAGAAACTGATCTCGGCTATCCGGGCTGATAACGACCCTGTCAACGAAGCCGTCTTGATACGACTGAAAACTGAGTTTCCAAATGAAAGTACGGTCGAGGCCGAATTTCCTCGCCGCTCGAAGAGTGCCCAGGACCTTATACGAAATCAAGCGATCGCGGCATTAACAAATCTGGAAAAGGCTGCCGTTGGCCGATCCGACGAGGACGTGAACAAGGCATTTGCAGGGTTAGTAAAACACTATCAGGACTGGGCGGATCGATTGCCTAAATAAATAATTGCCAAATAATATCCTTACAACCGATGCAGAGGTCGCTGAACTGTTGCGGCAAACACGTACGATCGCGGTTCTTGGCATCAAGCCCGAGACTCATGCTTCGCAGCCCGCGTTTTATGTGGCGAAGTACATGGCCGACGTGGGGTACGAGATCATTCCGGTGCCGGTCTATTATCCTGATGTGACGGAGATCTTGGGCAAGCCGGTTTATCGCGATCTGAAGGATATTCCCGGCGAGATCGACCTTTTGAACGTCTTTCGGCGTAGCGAAGACATTCCCAAACACTCGTTGGAAATACTAGAAAAGAAGCCGAAAGCGGTGTGGTTTCAGCTTGGGATAAGAAATGATGAAGTCGCGGAAAAGCTCGCCGAGGCGGGCATTAAGGTCGTTCAGGACCTTTGCCTGATGGTCGAGCATCGGGCTTTGATCGGGTAGGCTTCGGTTTCGCATTTCCGAGTACGAGCGAGGCGACCTCTTCGGGGGTTAGATCGCGGCTTTCGCCTGCTTTTAGATACGGATCATAGACCGTACCGATCTTTGTGCGGCGGAGCTTGACGACGGAGTGGCCGACGGCGTCGAACATTTTGCGGATCTGCTGGTTATGGCCTTCGTGCAGGATCACTTCGTACCAGCCGTTTTTGTCGGTCGGCTTTAGATCCTTGATCTCGGCCGGGGCGGTTTTGAAACCGTCTTCGAGCACGATGCCGCGGCGGAGTTTGTTGATGGCGTTTGGATTGGGCAAGCCCTTAACCTTGACCTCGTAAACCTTTGGGATAGAACGAGATGACGCGACATGATTGGAAAATTGGCCGTCGTTGGTGAGAATGATCAGGCCCTCGGTATTAAAATCAAGCCTGCCGACGGGGAAAACACGGCCCTTGCCTATTACCAATTCCGTCACGAGTTTGCGGCCTTCGGGGTCGGCTGAGCTTGAAAGGTAGCCCTTGGGTTTGTTGACCAGAACGTAATAGTTCGGGCGTCCACTTAGCTTTCTGTTTATCAGCTTGCCTCGCACCTTTATATGATCCTTCTCCGGATCAGCCTTCGTGCCTAGCTCGGTCACGATCTCGCCGTTAACGGTTACGTCACCCGCCAAAATGATCTGCTCGGCCGCACGCCGCGAAGCGATGCCCGCCTGGGCGATAAGTTTTTGTAATCTTTCCTGCATAAGAGGATTAAACCACATAGGTACATAGGACACATAGAGGACGAGAAATGCCTATGTGTTCTATGTTCCTATGTGGTTAATACTTATTGAACCAAATCCTCGAAATCCTCGATCGACGGGAGCTCGGAAAGATCTCGCAAACCAAACTGTATCAGAAAATCTTTCGACGTGCCGTACATCATCGGGCGTCCAACGGCCTCTTTGCGGCCTTTTGCGACGATTAGGCGTTTGTCGAGGAGCGTTTTTATCGAAGTCGCAGATTGCACGCCGCGGATCTCGAGGATCTCGGGGACGGTGACTGGTTGCTTGTATGCGATGACGGCGAGTGTTTCGAGCGAGGCGAGCGAGAGCTTGGCGGACGGACGTGTTTTAAGGAATTTGCGAACCTCTTCGTGCAGCTCCGTGCGAGTCGCTATCTGCCAGCCGCCCGCGATCGAACGGATCTGAAGGCCGCCGTCGCGGGATTCGTATTCCTTTGCGAGCTCTTCCATCGCGGCCTCTATGGCACCGCGATCTTCTCCGAGAACATCGGCGAGCATGCGCGAAGTCACAGGTTCGTCGGCGACAAACACAAGAGCTTCGGCGATTGTCATCAACTCGGCCGGAGAACGCGGTGTCCTTTCAGTTTCTTGAACTTCCTCTTCCATTTCCATACAAAAATTAACCACAGATTAACATAGATGAACACGGATAAGAATCAGCGTGATCCGTGTTCAACTGTACCTAACTGTGGTCAAACTTTCCTAAGAATAATATCGCCGAACGTAGTTTTTTGCAGCAATTTCACCGTTTCAGTCCGCACGATCTCGAGCACGGCTATGAATGCGGTGACCAGCTCCCGTTTCGAACGCATTTCTTCGAAAAACTCCAGCAGATTGACCTCGCCAAGTTCGAGAATGCGTGCCTTCAGGCTCTTGATCATGTCGGCGAGCGAGATCTCTTCGCGCTCGATCTCCATTTTAATCTCGTCGACATGACGGGCGGCGATCTTTTGGAAAACGGCAAGGAGGTCAAAGACCGAAGCATCGACCTCGGCGTTGTTGTCATCCGACTCGATCGGGCCGCGGGTGAAAATTGCCTGCTCGATGGTGGAGCGTTCGTAGAGCATACCGGCGGCGGACTTAAATTTTTCGTATTCCATCAGCCGGTCAATGAGTTCCTGACGCGGGTCTTCAAATTCCTCGTCCTCGCCGATCGCTTTCGGATCACGCGGCAAGAGCATCTTCGACTTGATCTCGATCAGCGTCGCCGCCATCACCAGAAAATCAGCCGCGACCGCGATATCCAGCTTCTTCATTATCTGGATATATTCAAGATACTTCTGCGTGATCTTAGCGATCGGGATGTCGAAAATGTTGGCCTGTTCCTGCTTGATCAGAAACAAAAGTAGATCGAGCGGCCCTGCAAATTCGCCGATCTTGATCTTCAATTCCTCCGACCCATCGCGCACGATCTCAGCCGTCTCGCGGTGAAAGTCAAAGTTGTATTGTTCGCTAGCTTCCTGCACCTGCTTTCAATTCG
>JANNWQ010000435.1:0-1996 GCA_031408595.1 Acidobacteriota bacterium
CATGGAAAAAGGCCTAAGATTCGCCATCCGCGAAGGCGGCCGCACAGTCGGTGCCGGAACGGTTTCGGAAGTAGTTTTGTAAAGTAGGGCAGGCTTTCCAGCCTGCCCCATGAACAGGCTGGAAAGCCTGTTCTACGAAGAATATGTTAAACGAAAAGATTCGCATCAAGTTAAAGGCTTACGATCACCGCGTGTTGGACCAGTCCACTGCCGAGATCGTTGAGACGGCGAAGAGAACTGGAGCGAGGATCGCAGGGCCGATCCCCTTGCCGACCATTAAGAATAAATGGACGGTTCTCAGATCTCCCCACGTCGATAAGAAGTCGCGTGAGCAGTTCGAGATCAGAACGCACAAGCGTTTGATGGACATTCTCGATCCGACAGCCGAAACGGTCGATGCTCTGATGAAATTGGATCTGCCGGCCGGTGTTGATGTAGAGATCAAGGCGTTTGGTAAGAATTAGTTAGAGAGTCGGGAGAGTCCGGAGTCTTGGGAGTCGAAAGACTCGTGACTCTCAGGACTAGCAAGACTCACAGGACTCGAAAGATATGATTAGCGGAATCATTGGTAGAAAAATGGGAATGACGCAGCTTTTTGCTGAGGATGGCACTGTGACTCCGGTTACGGTCATCAAAGCGGGGCCTTGCGTTGTCATCCAGACAAAGAGTGCGGCGGGACGCGACGGTTACAATGCCGTGCAGCTCGGTTTTGTCGAGGACAAGCCGATCCGTCTTAAGAACGTGACGAAGCCGCTTCAGGGCCACTTTGAAAAAACGGGCGGCGGTACGCCTCCGACTCGTATTTTGAGAGAGTTTCGTCTCAACGCTGAGCCGGATGCTTCGGTCGGTGATCAGATCAAGGTCGATGTCTTTGCCGACGGCGATAAGATCGATGTTGTCGGCAAGTCGAAAGGACGCGGTTTCGCGGGTACGATCAAACGCCACAACTTTTCACGTGGCCCCGAGTCGCACGGTTCAATGAACGTTCGTGCACCGGGTTCGATCGGCCAGTCGGCCTATCCGTCGCGTGTTATCAAGGGTACGCGTTCGTCGGGGCACATGGGCGATGCACGAGTAACGGTTCAGAATCTTACGGTTGTTAAGGTTGACGTTGAGAACAATATATTGATGATCCGCGGTGCTGTACCGGGCCCGAATGGTGGATTGGTTGTAGTTAAGAAAGCGTAGTTCAAGGTTCAAAGTTCAATGTTCAAAGTTACTTTGAACTTGAAACTTGAAACTTGGAACTCGAACGGAGTGAGAAATTATGCCTACCGTAAAGGTTCGCAATTTGAAGAATAAAGAGGTCGGAGATGTGGAGCTTCTCGATGCCATTTTTGGTGTCGAATTGAACGAGTCCCTCATTCACTCGGCCGTGATGAATTACCAGGCCAACGGCCGGCAGGGAACATCGGCGACTAAGACTCGCGGTAACGTTTCCGGTTCGGGCCGCAAGCTCTGGAAGCAGAAGGGAACCGGCCGTGCACGAATCGCGTCGCTTCGTTCGCCACTGTGGAAGGGCGGCGGTAACGTTCACGGGCCTCAGCCACGCGACTGGTCTTACCAGATGCCGAAGAAAATGCGCCGCGGTGCACTTCGCTCGGCCCTCTCGGAAAGATTGCGTGAAGGCAACCTGATCGTCATCGACGGATTTGAATTTAAAAATCCGAAGACGAGCGAGTTTCTCGGAGCGATCAAAGGCCTCGGCCTTTCGGATTCGAAGAAGCCGACTAAAACGCTGATCATCGATTCGCTGGATAACCTGAATCTGATCCTCTCGTCACGTAACGTTGAAAAAACTAAAGTCACTAACAGCTTTGGCCTCAATATTTACGACATCATATATCATGAAAAGCTTTTGATCTCGAAAGCTGCGGTCGAAGAGCTGACAAGTTTGCTCGATCCGAAACGCGAAGGCAGCAAGACTGAGGAAGTTGTCGAAGTCGTGGCGGAAGAAAAGCCAAAGGCTAAGAAGGAAGCGAAACCGAAAGCGGAG
>JANNWQ010000436.1:0-1702 GCA_031408595.1 Acidobacteriota bacterium
GTGGTGTTGATGCAGAAGGGCGGCGCCACGCCGGAGGGGAGCTACCGCTACAAGCTGCTCGCCACCTCGAAGACCAGCACCATGCAGCACGAGATGTCCGAGGCGGCGCTGGCCGGCTACGACTACGTCGGCCAGACCATGTTCGAAAGCGCGTTTGGTGGGGAGGAAGTGGTGTCGATCGTCGAGCGCGCCGGGGTGACCGGATCCCAATATGTCTACCGTTTGCTGGCAACGTCCAGGACATCAACGCTCCAGAAGGAGCTGAACGACCTCGCTCGTGATGGTTTCTCGGCGCTGGGGATGACGGTGGGCCGGACCTCGCTCGGCGGCAACGAGTTGGTGGTCATCGCCAGGAAGAAGAAGTAGCGACCACAACCCTTTCACGAATGACGCCAAAACAATTTCGGCGCAGCGTACTGGGCATGGCTAGAAGCGCACGCGGACGCCGATCGTTGGAACGGAAGGGATGGGCGGCGTGACTCGCAACGGTGGCGGCTACGACGCGTGCAAGTCCTATGAGATCCCCGTCAATGGCGAACCTCACAACGTGAAGGCCATCTCGCCTCTGGCGATTTGCCCGGCAGAGGGGGCAGCTCAGTCTGAGCGGCCGCCCGGGGTTCCGCGCAGCATCTCGTGAAAGCGGCCGTGGTCACCCGCTACGGACCGCCCGAGGTCGTCGAGTTGCGCGAGCTCCCCGACCCCCGGCCACGCCCGGGCGAGTTCACGATCCGCGTCCACTCCAGCACCGTGACCGCCGCCGACTGGCGCATACGAAGCGGCACGGTACCGCGGGGCTTCGGCCTGCTCCTGCGACTGGCGCTCGGCTGGCGTGGACCCCGCCAGGCCGTTCTCGGCCTCGAGGTGGCTGGCGAGGTCCTCGCGCTCGGCGAGGGCGTCACGCGTTTCGCACTGGGCGATCGGGTGTTTGCCATGACGGGCGTGCGGATGGGCGGGCACGCCGAACGCGCCGTGCTGAAGGAGTCCGGCGTCGTCGCTCTGATCGCGCCCGGTATCAGTTTTGAGACTGCCGCGGCGCTGCCCTTTGGCGGCACCACCGCCTTTCATTTCCTGAAGGATAAGGGCGGGGTCAAGCCCGGCGACCGCGTGCTGATCAACGGCGCCTCGGGCGGCGTGGGAACCGCCGCTATCCAACTCGCGCGCCATTTCGGCGCCGAGGTCACTGCTGTGACCAGCGCCGCCAATGCGCAACTGGCGACTCGACTCGGTGCCAGCCGGGTAATCGACTACCAAGCGGTGGACTTCGCCGACGAGGGTTTCCGCTACGACCTCATCCTCGATACGGTCGGCAATTGTCCCCATGCCAGAGCCCGCTCCGCCTTGGCCGACGGGGGCCGCCTGCTGCTTGTGGCCACCGATCTCATGGGCACACTCGGTGCGGTCATCCAGCCTCGGCGCCGGGCCGGGCACCGCATCGTCGCCGGCGTCGCCGCCGAAAAACGCGAGGTGCTCGAGCTGCTGATGGAGCTCGCCGCCAGGGGCATCCTTACCCCTCCGATCGACGGCCGCTACCGACTGGACGAGATCCAGGCCGCGCACGCGTATGTCCAGACCCGGCGCAAGCGGGGTTCGGTCATTGTCAGCATCGATTGAGTGCCGGCGACCAACCATTCCTTGACGCGTGACCATGCACCACCTACCATACGTGTCGAAGCTTGATGCAACGAAGATTGAGGCACAGATG
>JANNWQ010000437.1:0-44397 GCA_031408595.1 Acidobacteriota bacterium
CGGATGGTTTTTATCGTATCCGTAACTGCTGCGACCAAACACGCTGCGCCCGTCTCACTCGCCTTCGCGACCGTCGCCGTAATCTCTTCAACCGAAACCAGCGGCCTCGCTCCGTCGTGAACTGCAACAACTTCGCACTCGCCCGACACCGCCGCGAGACCGTTACGGACAGATTCCGCACGTGTGGCCCCGCCGATCACTATTTTTTTCAGCTTTGTAATTTCGGATCTAAAATTTGAGATCTCAAATTCCGCCCGCCCAACTTCAGACAAAACCAGCACGATCTCATCTATCGCTGGACAAGCCTCAAATCGCTCTAAAGTGTGTATTAATAACGGCTTCCCGAGGATGAGAGCAAACTGCTTTGGTCGCGTGGAGTCAAATCTCTGACCGCTCCCGGCGGCGACAATAATTGCTGTATTCATTGGTTTAGAGTGCAAACTTCAGTTTGTTTTTTGCACACCAAGAAACAAGCTGAAGCTTGCACTCTGAACTTACTCGATCTCTTCAATGATCGTCGTCTGCCGCAATTCGCGTGTTGCTTTGCGAAAGCCCAGCGACCGCGAATCGTGAATGCTAAACGATGACGAGTCGTGCGAAACGCCATTGGACGCTTCTTCTTTCTCTTCCCACAGGCGGCCGAAGATCATTTTGCCGGCCGTGGTTTGCAGTACGCTTGTGACGGCGATGTCGGCGGTTTTGCCGATCAGGCGCCGTGCATTGTCGACCACGACCATTGTGCCGTCGTCCAGATATGCGACGCCTTGGTTGTATTCCTTTCCTTCTTTCAGGATGAATACACGCATCGCTTCGCCGGGTAGAACTACGGGTTTGAGAGCGTTGGCTAGCTCATTGATATTGAGCACCTCAACGCCTCGTAACTGCGAGACCTTGTTGAGGTTAAAGTCGTTCGTGATGATAACGGCGTCAAGCTGCAGGCCGAGTTCGATCAGCTTGAGGTCGACTTCCTTAACATTTGGAAAATCCGTTTCGACGATCTGAATGTCGAGCTTGCTGTTATTGCGCAGACGTTGGAGCATGTCCAAACCGCGACGGCCGCGTTGGCGTTTTGACGAATCTGCCGAGTCGGCAACCTGCTGTAGCTCAGCAAGGATAAAGTGCGGAATAATTAGCGTTCCACCCAAAAATCCTGTTTCCGAGACATCGGCGATACGTCCGTCAATGATCACCGACGTGTCGAGCACCTTGTAATCTCGCTTGATGTTCTTATCGCTGAAGATACCGCCCAGAGCGGACAGATCGATGTAATCGCCCTTCGCCGCACCGACCATGAGGCCGACATAGCCCATAAAGAACGCGAGGGAGATCGTTAGAAACGTCTGCATTTCTGCCGAAACCGCTGCCTCCTTCTGGATCGAGATCAAAACACCGATCAAAAACGCACCAACAATTCCCAGTATCGAACCAACGGCGGCACCGATCAAGGTCTTTAGCGAAGCACGACGCACACGCATCTCAAACCCAATGATCATGAGAGCAACCACAGCTCCGAGCCCTGCCGACAGGATATGCCTCGTGCCATCATCCGCCACCAGCGACAGCCCAAACCGCTGCGTCCGCTCAAACGGGTTGAGCAGATAGCCGAGCAGCACAAGCATCCCGACAAAAGCGATCCGTAAGATAAGGATGTCTACCTTCATAAACGCTTGAAAGTTTAACACAAAATTTAATTGCCCGAAATGGTTTCGCTCTGGGTCGGACCTGACCGATCTGAGAAGTAGTGTCCGCTCTTAATAATACACTGATTGCGGCCGCCTTTCCATACCTTTGCTTCTCAAGCGTGCGGCCGATAAGATTGGGAAATGAGGCGTGTTAAAGCATTGATCGTGATCGCGGCGGCGTTAGGCTTTGTATTTGCATGTTCGAATCGGACGCAGACACGCTACTCAATCGTAGAAAGCAAAGCGTATGAAGCTTCCCTCTTCCGCCAAAATTGCGCCATCTGTCACGGCCCCGAGGCCGAAGGCAAATCGATGGGTGACGGACGTACCATCCCAAACATCCGTGACGGCGAACACAAATACGCGACCGACGAGCAAATATTCAACCACATCTCAAACGGCGGCAACGGCATGGTCCCGTTCCGCGACATGCTGACCGAGCGTGAGATCAAGATGCTGGTCAGATTTGTGCAGGACGATCTACGCAGTCAGAACCACCTGCGGTAGCGGGTGGTTTTAGATTCGCAGCGGTTCTGCCAGGAAATTGTTGCAGAATGTACCAACTATTGGTACAGTATTCGTATGGCAAAGAACACATCGGTACTGATCGGCGACCATTTCGAACAATTTATTGGCGCTCAGGTGAAAACGGGCCGCTTTGCGTCGGCAAGCGAGGTCGTTCGTGCGGCTTTGAGGGCTTTTGAGAAGGACGAACGGATGAAGGACCAGCTCCTGGAAGCACTCGAAGAAGGTGAGAGGTCGGGATTTGTCGAGTTCGATCCGGAAGAGAACTTGAGAGAGCTGCATAAAAAATACCTCGGTAAATGAAATACAGATTTTCATCAAAAGCTAAATTTGAGATCAACTCTATCTGGCTTTACACCTATCAGAATTGGTCTTTGGAGCAGGCAGAAAGGTATTACGATCAGCTCATCGCGGAGATCGAGCAAATTTCCAAGCATCCTGAGGACGGCAGAGTTTTTGCCCGCGCAGGGAAAACCTTCATGTACACGCCTGCGGGGTCGCATCTTATATTTTACCGGGTGAACTCGGAGATGGAGATTGAAGTGATGCGTATTCTTCACAAACGAATGGATATCGAGAATCGCCTTGGTGACTAACGGAACAAAAATGAAAATTCTAATAACAGGAGCCAGTGGGCTCGTCGGTACGGAATTGCAGAAGTCTTTCGCGGCGAAAGGCTACCAGATGCTGCTCGCTTCGCGCAGCGAGCCGAAGGACGACAAGCAAATTCAGTGGAGTATCGAGGAAGGCTTCACCGATCCCGAAAAACTCGAAGGCATCGATGCGGTGGTTCATCTCGCGGGCGAGAGTGTCAGCGGCGGGCTTCGTTGGACGGATGAAAAGAAAAAGGCGATCCGCGACAGCCGTGTTTTGGGTACGCGGAATGTGGTTGATGCGATCTCAAAGCTAAAAAATAAGCCGAAAGTCTTCGTTGCTTCGTCGGCGATCGGCTTTTACGGCGAGCGTGGTGATGAGGAAGTCACAGAGTCGATGGCGGCAGGCGACAATTTCCTGGCGGAAGTCTGCAAACAATGGGAAGCCGAGTCTCGCCGTGCGGAGGACGCCGGAATTCGCACAGTCTTGCTTCGCACCGGAATTGTTCTCTCGAAAGATGGCGGTGCTCTCGGCACGATGCTTACGCCCTTCAAACTAGGCGTCGGTGGCGTGGTCGGCAGCGGCAAGCAATGGATGAGCTGGATCTCGATGGAAGACGAGATCGCCATCATCAACTTCGTCATCGAAAACGAAACCATCCGCGGCGCCGTCAACGCCGTCAGCCCAAATCCGGTCACAAATCAGGAATTCACAAAAACGCTCGGCGAAGTCCTCTACCGCCCAACCTTCCTCCCGCTCCCCGAATTCGCCGTCTCAATGGTCTTCGGGGAAATGGGCGATGCGTTGCTGCTAGCGAGTACGAAAGTTATTCCCAAAAGGTTGACCGATGCTGGGTTTGAATTCAAATATCCGGATCTGAAGCCGGCGATCGAAAAAGCGGTAGCGTAAGATTCGATGAATCGTTTTTTCAAGACAATTTTGTTACTTGGACTGGTACACATTTGCTTCTTGCTGGTCGGATTTTTTGTACCTTCCTTCGGCGTGAACCCGAGCTTCGGCAGGGTAGTCGTAAGCATCATCCTTACGTTTGTCGGTCTCGCGGGTACCGTCGTCACCAAGCCGGAGCAAACGAAATAAACTATTACTTCTTTTGGGCAATAACTAAAGCTATCCCACCTAGAATCAGTAACCCCGCGATGCCCAGTCGCATCGAAGCAATCTCACCCAAAATCACAACCCCAAGCACCGCCGCTATCACCGGCACGGCAAGCTGCAAAACCGCCGCACGCGTCGAAGTGTGATATTTGAGTGCCGCGTACCAGATCGCGTAGCCGATGCCTGACGTTACTGCTCCCGAAAGAACGGCAAGGAGAACCCCACGTGTCGAGAGTTGCAGATTGGACAGATAAACGATCGCGATAACGGCCGCGAATGGCAGTGACCTAACAAAATTCCCGGTCGTGTCGGCAAGCGGATCGCTGCTGCCTTTGCCTCGCAGCGTGTATCCGGCCCACGCCATTCCGGCAGCGGCCATCAGGAGTGAACTGACCAGCGGCGGCGAAGCGAGGCCCGGAAGTACGAGATAGACCAATCCCGCGAGAGCGACGACGAGTCCGAGCCATTCGAGTACCGTGGGCCGTTCACCCCGAATGATCGTCACCGCGATCATCGTCATCTGCACCGACCCAAACAATATCAACGCCCCAGTCCCCGCCGTCAGCCCCAGATACGCAAACGAAAAACACGCGGCATACGCAAACAGAAAAAACGCGGAGGGCCAGCTTCCGCGTTTCACATTCCCCTTCCTTTTACTAAAGAAATAGCTGATGACGATCAGAGCGACAGCCCCCGAAGCAAGCCGAACACCCGTAAATCCCGCAGCATCAGCCTCTTCGCCGCGTAGAGCAAGCCGGCAGAGAATCGAGTTGAACGCAAAAGCGACGAGAGCGAAAGTTGTGTAGAGAATTACCTTCAAATCAGTTTTCAACGCAAAGACGCCAAGTCCGCAAAGACGCAAAGATTCTTGTTTTCCTTTGCGTCTTTGCCCCTTTGCGACTTTTCGTTAAACCTCTTCTTCCTGGTCGTTACGCTTCTCCGGCCGCATGTGCGGAAAGAGGATCACGTCACGGATCGAGTGTTTATTGGTGAGTAGCATTACCAGACGATCGATCCCCAGACCAATTCCCGCGGCGGGCGGCATTCCGTAGCTAAGCGCCCGGATGTAATCCTCATCCATGATCATCGCTTCTTCATCGCCGCGCTCGCGTTCGGACATTTGATCGACAAAACGCTCATATTGTTCCTTCGGATCATTCAGTTCGCTAAATCCATTGGCGACTTCCATTCCGTTTATGAATAGCTCGAATCGCTCGGCAACCATGGGATTCTCAGGCGATGCTTTTGATAGAGGGGAAATAGATTTTGGATAATCAACAACGAACGTCGGTTGAATGAGATTCACCTCGACATGCTCATCAAAAGCAGTAAGGACGTTATTGTCGTCGACGTCCACGCCCGGAGCATGTTTCGCGATCGAATCGCGCATCGATATCCGCTCGAATTTGCTGAAATCGATCTCATTCTCACCATATTCCACGACCAAACTGTCGCCATTTGCCTTCGCAACCGCGTCTTTTATCATCGTCTCGGCAAAATCCATCATGCCGTTGACATCCATGTAGGCGATGTAGAATTCGAGCATCGTGAATTCCGGGTTGTGACGCTGCGAGAGGCCTTCGTTGCGGAAGTTTCGGTTTAGTTCGTAGACCTTTTCGAAGCCGCCGACGACCAGACGCTTTAGGTAAAGCTCGGGAGCAACGCGTGCGTAAAGCGGGATGTCCAAAGCGTTGTGATGCGTCTCGAAAGGCTTTGCCGCGGCTCCCGTAGCCTTCGGCGTGAGCATCGGCGTTTCGACTTCGATAAATCCGGCGTCGTCGAGAAAGCGTCGAAGCCCCGAAACCAGCTTTGCCCGCCGCTCAAAAACCTCGCGGGTCGTCAGCCCGTCGTGCTCGACCTGCAGCGTTGACGCGATAAGGTCCGCATAACGAAAACGCCGCTGCAATTCCGGATCGGCAATGCCGTGCATTTTGTCCGGCATCGGCAGCATCGCTTTGGCGAGGAACCGTAGCTTTTCGACGTGGACCGAAACTTCGCCGGTATTCGTGACAAAAAGATAGCCCTCGACGCCGATCAGGTCGCCATGATCGAGCAATTGCCAGAGCGCCCAGCCCGATTCCGCGTGGAGAGTGTCGTCTCCGTCATTTTTGATCAACGCCAACGGCCCTTTCTTGTTGCAATAGACCTGCAGCTTCGTCATTCCGTCTGTCAGATGGACAAAATTTCCGCGCGTAGGCGTGGTCAAACGGCCCGCGATGCGAACTGTGCCAAGTGCCTTCAATTCTTCATTTAAAACATCTTTCTTATCTGCAGGTGGACGCTCGCCTTCCGCGAGGCTGGCCTTAATCTCGGCCATTCGCATCTCGATATCAGCAACTTTATCAAAATGTTTTAGAGCCGTGATCGTGTCTTCGACGCCGCTCACGGAGCTGCGCATGAACTTATTCGGATAAACGTTACCGACCAGCTCGCCGATCGCCTCAAGCGAAACTTTTCGTGCCTCGGTCTGGTCGTTTGGGGTGATGATGTCTTCGAATGAAGGAATGCTCATAATAAACCTCTGATTATAGTTAACTGCCCCCACGGCGGCAAACAACTCTCCGATATGGCACAATATATGCACCGCAGGAGAATGCGTGACCATACGTCACACGTTTTCTGCGGATAGGTGCGTTTATGGCGAATGAGTTCGATGAGTTAATTGGTGCGGTGAAAGGCGGCTCGCGTTTGATCAGTCTGAGCGGGCTCACGTCGATCGCCGCGAAGGCTCAGGTTCTGACGCGTTTGCGGGCCGAGACGGACAAGCGTTTCGCCATCGTTGCCGACACAAATTACGACATCGATCTCTGGGCGGATGACCTCGAATTCTTCGCAGCCGTGGAAATGGGAGAAGAGTTCCGCCCGCTCACGCTGCCGTCATTCGACACCGATCCATACTCCGGCGTATCGCCACACGCCGAAACTCAGGAACGCCGGGCGTTGGCTCTCTGGCAGATCGCTAAGGGTGACAGCGATATTGTTGTGATGTCGGGGCGTTCGCTGATCCAGCGGACAGCGGCGGTCGATGAGATCGCGTCGCTCGGTTGCGAGCTTGTTCGCGACGCCGATTCGCCGCCCGAGGATGTTGTCTCGCGGCTGGTCGCGGGCGGCTATGTTCGCGAAGACCCGATCTTTGGCCCGGGCCAATTCTCGATCCGCGGCGGCATCATCGATATCTGGTCACCCGATGCCGAGACGCCCGTGCGTGTTGAGTTTTTTGGTGATACGGTCGACTCTATACGTTCCTTCGACGCAGATACGCAGCTTTCTGTCGAACAGCTCAAGTCAGTCGCAATCGCACCGATGCGTGAATTTGCGACTACGGCTCGGGATCTAAAAGATTGGGCTTTCTTCGCAAACGAAAGGTTTGGCCAGCCAAAATTCGCCCGCACTCTGCGTGACCGCACCGATTTCGCCAAGGAGGGCGAAACTTTTTCCGGCTGGGAATTCCTGATGCCGATGATCAAACCGCTGACCGCAAGCATCTTCGACTACCTGACCGACCACATCTTCGTTATCGACGAACCCGCGACAATCGAACATTCGCTGACCAATCTCTACGAACGCCTCGTCACAACGCACGCCGCAATTACGGATGCCGGGGATGTCGGGCTCGATATCGAAGAACTGTTCCTCGAACCCGATACTCTGCGTTCAAAACTCGAAGGTGTCGCGAGAATAGAAGCACGCTCACTGGGCCGAACTTCCGCCGGAACCGACGAAGAGTTCGCCCTCCAGGGAGAACCACCTGCGTCAGCGGGTGGCCTCTTCCGGCCCGGCGCAAAGAATCCACCCGCTCACGCAGGTGGTTCTCCCTTGTTTCTCTTCCCGACCGCTGAAAAATCGCTTGAATTTGAGATCCAGTCGCGTTCAACACGTAAATTTCACGGCGATATTCCGGCCTTTGTTGCTGAATTTGAAACAGACGATCAAATCGTCGTTCAAACCTCGGGCATGGCCGAGCGTTTGGCGGAGATACTTCGCGAATACGACAAATACGTGCCGCAGGATACGATCCGCGTCGGAGCATTGTCATCGGGATTTGAGTTGCCGTCAGCAAAGCTCCGGATCTTCACAGAAAGCGATATCTTTGGCGAAACTTCGAACGAATCGATGCCGAAGAGTGGTCGAAAGGCGACACCGGGCGCACGCAAATCGAAGCTCGGTGCCTTCATCTCCGATTTTCGCGACCTCAAATCCGGTGATTACGTGGTTCATATCGATCACGGTATCGGACGTTTTGACGGTTTGCAGACGATCT
This sequence comes from Acidobacteriota bacterium, assembly GCA_031408595.1. GTDB lineage: Bacteria > Acidobacteriota > Blastocatellia > Pyrinomonadales > Pyrinomonadaceae > OLB17. Next base: position 8,179 of record JANNWQ010000437.1, read on the forward strand.
CTTCGCAGGGGTCGGAGCGCGAGTTCATGCTGCTCATTTACACGGATAATGCAAAGTTGTTCGTCCCCGTCGAGCGAATGGATCTTGTCTCCCGATATTCAAGCGGCGAGGCAACGGCACCGACGCTCGACCGCCTCGGCGGCATCGGTTGGCAAAAAACAAAGGCTAAGGCCAAACGCGCGATGCGCGATATGGCTGATGAACTTCTAAAGCTCTATGCCGAACGAAAGCTCGTTCGCGGCCACGCCTTCCAGCCTGACGCACCGTGGCAACACGAATTTGAAGACGCGTTTCCCTACGATCTCACGGTCGACCAAGCCTCGGCGATCGAGGACGTCAAGTCCGACATGGAGACCGCGACGCCGATGGACCGGCTGATAATCGGCGACGTTGGATACGGCAAAACCGAGGTCGCGATGCGTGCAGCATTCAAGGCGGTGATGGACGGCCGACAGGCAGCTATTTTGACGCCGACGACGGTGCTGGCGTATCAACACTTCGAGACCTTCAAAAAACGCTTTGCGGCGTTTCCGGTAAAAGTTGATCTACTCTCGCGTTTTCGTAGCACCAAAGAACAAAAAGCGGTCGCCGAAGCCGCAGGTAAGGGCGAAGTCGATGTACTCATTGGTACGCACCGCATACTCTCGACCGACGTAAAAATGCCAAAGCTCGGCCTTGTTGTCGTTGACGAAGAGCAACGTTTCGGCGTCGGCCATAAGGAAAAGCTAAAACATCTCAAGAAAAAGGTCGATGTCCTGACGCTTTCGGCCACGCCGATCCCGCGAACATTGAATATGTCGCTCCTCGGTATGCGTGATATGTCCGTGATCGAGACTCCGCCGCGGGATCGTCTCGCTATCAACACCCAGGTTGTGCAGTTCGCCGAGAATGTCATCCGCTCCGCCATCGATCTTGAACTCGCCCGCAATGGCCAGGTTTTCTTCATCCACAATCGCGTCGAATCGATCGAATCCATCGCCGCCCTCATCCAAAAGATCGTGCCCAACGCACGCATCGCCATCGGTCACGGCCAGATGAACGAAAAGGAAATGGAGCAGGTGATGCTTGATTTTATCGATTACAAATACGACGTACTGGTCGCGACCACGATCATCGAAAACGGTATCGACATCCCGCGTGCAAACACGATCCTGATCAATCGAGCCGACAATTACGGCCTGTCGCAGCTATACCAGTTGCGGGGCCGCGTCGGACGTTCGAATCGCCGTGCGTATGCATACCTTCTTATTCCGAGCGAAATGGAATTGACGCCGATCGCAAGACGACGCCTGTCCGCGATCCGCGAATTCTCCGACCTCGGCGCCGGATTTCGTCTCGCCGCACTCGACCTCGAATTGCGTGGTGCCGGAAATATCCTTGGCGGCCAGCAATCGGGACATTTGGACGCGCTTGGCTTTGATCTTTATACAAAGATGCTCGAGCGAACGATAGCGGAACTTCGCGGCGACGAGATCGCCGACGAGGTCAGCGTGTCGATCAATCTCGGTGTCGATGTTGCGATTCCAAAGGATTACATCGGCGAGGCGAGCCAGCGTCTGCGTACGTACAAACGTATCTCTTCGGCTGAAACTGAGGAAGCTTTGATGCAGATCCACGCTGAGATCGAGGATCGGTTTGGACGCATTCCACGTAGTGTCGAAAATCTCTTCGCCTACGGCCGGCTCAGGAAGCTTGCCGAATCGATGGCGATCATTTCCGTCGATAGGGCCGGGGAAGGTGTCGCGATAAAACTCGGAGAGAACGCGCGTGTATCGCCCGAAAAGCTGATGGCATTTCTCGGAGCGTTCGATGGCACAAGCTTTTCGCCAACCGGAATATTACGTGTAAAAGTGTTGACCGCCGATCCGATAAAGACCGCCCGCGAATCGCTGACGGCTATCGAGGCGTAGACCTTACTCCGTACAATCGCCCAGATGTGCCTCGCCGCAAACGAATAGCTGCGGCACCGTTTCGCGTGTCTGCCGCCGGATATTCACCCAAACCGGCGACGTGTGATATTTGTCTCGCGTCCAGCCCAACGCAGCCCGATTCTTCCAGACAAACTCATACGCCGCAGGCTCGTCCTTGCCTTCCAGGTGCTTCGCCTCGTGCAGCAAGATCGCCGCCCGCTCGACATCATCGACCGGATAGGTAAAAAAATCCGAGTAAAGCGTCATTATCTCGAACGGAAAATTCGTCGCCGCGTATGCATTTTCCTTCGCGACCGACGCATTGAGCCAATTGTCATTCGAGCGATATACCGTGAAATTATCGAGCAATCTCGCCTCGCGCATAAAACCCTTTTCCCGCAGTACTCGTATCGCCTGCCGAACGGTATATTTCTGCTCGATATCAAGCGGGGTCGCTGAGATCACAAGCGAAAAATAGAACGCAAGTACGACCACGACGCACACGGCCGCGCAGATCGCGACGCGCAGCAATACGGTTCGCCCGACTGAGCGTTTGGCTTTGATACTGGCCGTTTCGATCAATTTGCCCTCGCAGCGGGCACAACGCACGGCTGCAGGCAGATTGACCAGGCGGCAATTAATGCACTTTTTTGACATGGAACAGGGGAATAAGGCCTCGATCGGGCCTATGTTTAAAGTAAAGTAACAATACGCTTTTCTTCCCGTAAATACGCAAATTCTCGCCCGCATCGAACGCGCCGCGAGGCTTTTGCATCAAACCTTGAGTTGCGTACAAGTCCATTGGGAAGTAATATTTTCCATTCGGCCAAATAAGGAGTTTTTGATGAGACATTTCCGGCTATTTTTCGTTGCATTGGTTCTTTCATTGGTATCGATAGTACCCGCCGCGGCTCAGGAAACGCAGACCCGCGTGATCGATGAGGTCGTCGCGCAGGTAAATGACGGCGTCATCACGCTGTCCCGCGTACGCCGCGAGACCAAGGACATCGTCGATACCTGGATCAAAGAAGGCAAGACCCGCGAACAGGCCCAAAAGATGGCCGATGAGAAGCAAGGCGAACTCATCGCCAGCCTTATCAACGAAGAGCTGCTAATCCAAAAAGCCAAGGAAAGCGGTCTCGAAAGCGATATCGAGGCAAACCTTAACGGCCGCATGAAGCAGATCATGGACGAATACAAGCTGAAAACCGTCGATGATCTGTATCGCGAGATGGAAAAAGCGGGCGTCAATCCCGAGGAACTCAAAGCCACATGGCGCAAACAGGCGACCCGCGACCGCGTCATCCAACGCGAGGTGCAGTACAAGGTTTACTGGAGCTTTAACGGCAAGGAACTCAAGGATTATTTCGAGAAGAATCGTGCCAAGTTCACCAAACCCGAGACCGTCTCATTTAGTGAGATCTTTCTCGGTTTCGCCGGACGCGACGAGGCCCAGGTCCGCGAGCAAGCCAAACAGCTCATCGTCCAGCTAAAGGCGGGTGCCGATTTTGCCAAACTGGCTAAAGAAAACGATCCCGGCATGGTGACTCAAGGCACCGGAAAAGCCGAGAAACTGGTTGTCCGTGACCTCGTCGATGTCCTCAGCAAGCCAATTGCCGGTCTGAAGGTAGGCGAATACACTGCACCGTTCGACATCGAACAACTCGGCGTCTCGATACTCCGCATCGACGAACGCGAACAGGCCAGCGCCGAATCCTTCTTCGACGAAATGGCAGTCCGTCAGGCGATGACCAACGAAAAAGCCCCCGACGAACAGAAAAAGTTCATGTCCAAGCTTCGCGAAAATTCGTACATCAAGATCAGCGACACCTATCGCCCGATAGTCTCGCCGATCCTCTTCGCCGACGAACGCAAAGCAAAACCGGGCGAGTAACTCCGAGCCGCCAACATAAGACATCGAAAGAGCGGAAGCCACCTTCCGCTCTTTCTCATTTCTTCGTTCTCATTTATCCTAATCACATGTGCGGAAGAGCATCACAAGCCGAGATCGACGCGTACAAAAAACATATTTTCGAATGGCTCCAGCCTGAGAATTTCGTCCCACGACGAAATCTGCGTCCGACCGAACCGGCCTGGATCGTCGCCCGGCGTGGTGATGGCGTGATCAAAACTTTGGAAGCACGCTGGTGGGCTCAGTGGGACGGTTCGCGCTCGTTCGAAACAAAATTCCCTATGTTCAACGCCCGCGTCGAGACGATGCACGACCGCAAACTCTGGTCCGCTCTCCTCGCCAAAGGCCAACGCTGCATCCTGCCCATCGACAGCTTCTACGAATGGCCCATCAAAGGCAAAGGCCTGCCGCCCGTCGAGATCTTCGTCGCCGGCCGCCAACCCTACGCCCTCGCCGGCCTCTGGAGCCGCTATTTCGAAGGGAATGAAACGCGTTATTCCTTCACCACATTCACCTGCCCTCGAAACGAGTTCATGAAACCCATCCACGAAAAAGCCATGCCCGTCATCCTAAACACCATAGAAGAACAAAACCTCTGGCTCACCGACGGTGACGAAGATTTGCTAAGACCCTACGAGGGTGAAATGGAAGTCGATCAACTCGCTGACACACTAGCGAAGATCTATCCGGATGAGAATCGGAAGTAATAGCCGGAACGCGGGCACCTCTGCCCACTATCGAACTAGCACATTTCTACACGGCGGCTCGCCGCTCTATTTGCGGAAAGGCTTGCCTTTCCGAAAGGCTTTAGTTCGTCCCGCGGCTTGCCGCCGCTCCATCCTGTAAGAAATCGTCCTCTCCTGACATATACTGGTGTGACCCAAAAACTCGTGCGGTCAACCATCCGTGATTACCGTTACCAAAGATCCGTGATCCGGTTTATCTTTGCTCCGCGCGCGAGAGGAGAATATATGCAGACAACCGAAATCCCGACCAAACCTGCAAAAGAAGAGGTCAGCAGCCATATCCTGAAATTGATGATCGGCGTGATAGCGATATCTCTTGCGTTGATCACAAATTTGTTTACGAAAGTCTAGCTGTGGTCGATCAGTGAATCTTACTGGGCAGGCGGGCCTTCGCGGACTATTTTCCTCGGATTTTTGTTTGCCATCGCCGCTCTTCTCTTTGCCTACAACGGCAAATCGATAAAGGAAATGGTCATGAGCAAGATCGCGGGCGTAGCGGCGATAGGCGTTGCAATGTTTCCGTGCGACTGCGAATGCAAGGCTAAGCGTCCCGAACTGGCGCCGTGCGAGATCGTATCGAGTGCGCATTTCATCGCAGCCGCACTGATGTTCATCATTCTTATCTACTTTTGCTACACCTTCTACGCTCGTGCACTCAAACCCAAAGAAGGCCAGACAGAGATTTCGACGGAAGCCAGATTCCGCGCATTTATCTACGCCGCGTGTGGCTTGACGATTATCGGAGTAATAATAGCCGTGCTTTACGACGCACAGACTGGCGGTTCGATCGTATCGATGTGGAACACATTTATTTTTTATGCCGAGGCGACCAGTTTGATAGCCTTTGGCGTCGCATGGCTTATTTCGAGCAGGACTCTGCCACTGATCACGGCGGAGTTCGAACGCTATTCGCTCAATCCATATTTGTCACAGGTCGACAAATAACTCTGATCTACCGCAGCACTTCTTTTATCGCATTGTCGAAGATTTCGACGCGGCGTTTGGCTCGTTTTAGTTCGGGGTGGTCGGCGTTGTAGGTGCGTGTGAGGCGGTTGGCTTCGGTTTCGAGAGCGGCTCGTTTTACGATGAGTTTGCCGAGAGCGAGTGTGAGTTTGCCGGTCTCAGTCGGTTTGACGGCGAAGAGTGTTGCTATCGAGCGTTCGAGTGAAGCCAGCTCGAACCGCGTATCGACGACACGCGGATTTAGCTCAGTGTAGCTTTCGAGAAACGCTTCGAGATCAGCCTGCAATTCGGTTTTTTTCAGCAAAACCTCAGAATACGCGGCAGACGAACGTATTGGCCCGGCATCGTTTGCCTGTCCGACGCACAACACCGGAAACACCAGCACGGCAACAATTACAAATAGTCGAAATGAGCGTGTCATTGGTCGCCTTATTTAACGTCAAATGTGAAAAAATCCGGGGTTAAGTTCTGATTAAAGATGTACTGAACAACGGTAATTCCCCAAGTATTCTCGTACATTGCCGCATTCGTGTTTGAGTTAAACCGTACACTGTACGCATACGGCAGCGTCAACCCCTCGACCGTTCGGAAATCCGAAAAATCCTCCGTCAAACTTAGGGTCGAACCCGCGATCTGATTCGACGTGCCAAAAGTCGCCGCCCCAGGTAAGAACTCACGGCGATATTCCGATCGAATATGACGAAAGGTCTCCGCGTCGAAGTAGAGTTTGATGTTAAAATCGCTCGACCCGCTGCCGGACGGCAAAAAATCGACGGCGTAAACTTTCTTGTCGTCGATCTTTTTAGTACCGAGCGATCGCAACCTCAGTTTACTATTACCGCTACCCATTAGCGGCCATTTCATCGACATTACCCCGCCGAAAAGCCCATCCGAGAGCACCTTGGAATGCTCGGCTAAAAATGAACCGAGGAGCGACCGTTTTCCCGAAACTACAAATGGTATCGAGACTTTGTCTGTGAAATACCCCACCTTTTCAAAGGGGTAGTCATTCGACTTAAAGGTCATCATGAAATAAAGATTGTCCGGGTTGGAAACGACCATCGCCTGTCCACCGCCGCGGACGACCGGATTTTTCGCTTCAAAACTGCCCCGACCACCGATTAGCATCGTTTTCAGGGAATCACGTGTTGCCTTTTTACCGATCGCATCGAGATGTTTGGCGATGATCTCTTCGGGTTTCAGATCTTGAGCAACTGAAACTGACGCCAGGGCCGCAAACATGAAAAGGCCGATAATAAAAACTCTAATTCGACTCATACAATATCTCCTGATTTCCCGGTTAGGATACCACGGATCGCGCCTGAATTCCCTCGGCTACATGCCCTGGAAAGGGTTTCAACTCACAGGAATCAATGTTAACCAGATCGTCTCCGTCGGCCTCGACCACGCCATCGCCAAAGGTTTCGCGGCGACCGAGCGTCTCAAAATAGGTTGTGATGTTGTCGAGTATCTCGTCTGCCGAGTGAGAATGATACAACGTCTGGCGAAATTGCGCTCCGCCAACGAGGCCTTTGGTGAACTGCCCAGCGAGCTGCTTCATCTTGCCGAGTGCGACGATCTCGGGCATTTCTTCGCGGCACATCGAGAAGAACTCAAGGAGCACATCCTTCTTCTCGGTTAGATCAGGTTGGTACGGCTCTCGGCCCGCTAGAACATCTGCGAACTGGCGAAATATCCACGGATTCTGCATCGCTCCGCGACCGATGAGGATTCCGTTAACGCCCGTCTCACGCCATTTGTTCATACCGTACTCGATGGTCGTGATATCGCCATTGCCAGAGACCGGGATCGACACAGCCTCTTTGACCTGACGGATGAGATCCCAATTCGCGAGTCCCTTGTACCCCTGCTCACGCGTGCGACCGTGGACTTGAATATGCTCGACGCCGCATTGCTCGGCCATTTTGGCGACGTCAACAACATTGATCGACGCGTCAGTGTAACCTGTACGCAGCTTCAATGTAAGCGGGATTGTGATGGTCTTCTTGATTTCCTTCAAGATCGTTTCGAGCAACTCCGGTGTTCGAAGCAAGCCGCTACCGCCGCCGTTTTTGACGACCTTTGGAGCCGGGCACCCACAATTCACATCGAGAATATCGGCCCCGATCTCCTGAGCCATCTCGGCTCCCATCGCCATTCGGTCGGCCTTGCCGCCAAAGATCTGCACGGCGTAGGGCCGTTCTTCCTCATCGAAACGCATCTGCCGTTTGGACTTAGGATTATGCCTCGTCAGCCCCTCGACCGAGATAAACTCGGACACAACAAGCCCTACGCCGCCGCGCCGCTTGATCAAACGTCGAAAGGTATAGTCCGTAACGCCCGCCATCGGAGACAGGATGAGCGGCGGGTCGATCGGTATGTTGCGGATGCTAAATGGAATCATTGAACGCACATGCCAATGCAGCAAACGAAATTCTAACACAGTCGGCGATCGTTGATCTGCAAATCTGAGATCGATGTGAGGCCGAAGCGAGAGGTAAAAATTTAACATCGGATCGTTAGGAATATCATTGGATGCGGACATATAATCACTGAGTTAACATTTCCATAACGCGAAATTTGCACTGCGTTAATATTCGAATTACAAGACGAGCCGGTCGGCGCGGATAGCTCCACCGCTCTATTTTCCGTAACAAACTTAAGGAGATCACTATGGGCACGATCTATCGATCTATTTTGAGTTCAGCGATATTGCTGATGCTCAGCGTTTCTATTTTTGCTCAGAGTCAGGCCACGACCGGCCTGATCCAGGGCGTTGTAGTCGACCCGAACGGCGCTGTCGTCTCGGGCGCAACGGTAACCGTCAGGAATACGGAGACTGGATTTGAGCGCACTATTCAATCCAATTCTGACGGTCTTTTTAGCGCGCCACTCTTGCCGCTCGGTCGTTATCGAGTGACCACGAGCTCCTCAGGATTTACAAATTCTGTGCTCGAGAATGTCGCGGTTACCATCGGACAGACACAGTCTTTCAGGATCGAGATGAAAGTGGGCGGGGCGGTTGTCTCGGTAGATGTCTCTTCGGAAGCGGAAGGCGTCGAGACAGGCCGGACTGAGCTTTCGACTCAAATAAACGACCGGGCTGTCCAAAACTTGCCGATCAATAGACGTGACTTTTCGCGTTTTGCTCAGCTAACACCAGGCGTTTCGATCGTGCAGGGCCCGGATGGCGACGAGATCACGATCAATGGCCAGAAAGGCATCCAGAACAACGTGTCGATCGACGGCGCCGACGCAAACAACCCATTCTTCGGCGAACAGCGGGGCGGACAGCGACCTGCCTTTACCATCAGCCTTGAGTCAGTCAAGGAATTTCAGGTAATCCCGGTCGGAGCGTCAGCCGAGTTTGGCCGCAGTTCCGGCGGATTTATTAACGCCGTTACGAAATCAGGCACAAACACGCTGAACGGATCGGCCTTTATTTTCTTTCGAAATCAAGGCCTGTCGAGTCAGAATCCTGATGCCGTCGCAGCGAATTTGCCGACCGAAGACGGACGAAATTACCAGTTCGGCGGAAACGTGGGCGGCCCGATCAAGAAAGACAAAGCATTCTTCTTCTTTGCCTATGAGCGAAACGACGGCCAGTCGAGCAAGCCAAACAGCATAAACCCGACGCTCGCCAGCCTCTTTGCGACTAGGTTCAATTCGCCTAACGAACAGGGCATCATCGACCGTACGAACATCGCCGACGTACTTCTTGGCAAAGTGGACGTGCAGATCAACAAGGATAACTTGCTGACCATGCGCCACAACTATAGCCGGGCCGAACAGGTAAACGGAACATTTGACGTACCGACTTGGGGACGCAGCGCCAATGGCCGGGAGACCAACAACTCGAATTCGTTCATCGGTCAGCTCGTCTCGAATTTCACTTCAACCTTTCTGAATGAATTCAGATTCCAGTTGGCAAAAGAGAACCGTCCGCGATTCTATGACGGCCCCGATCTGCCGGACACGACGATCGGCACCTTTGACGGAACGATCTCGTACAGATTCGGCCGGCCATTTTTCCTGCCTGTTCCATCGGATGACATTCGCGTTCAATTTACTGATAACCTAACGGTCATCAAGGGCAATCACAACTTGAAGTTCGGTTTTGACTTTAACCGGACGAAGGTTTCGCAGACATTTATCGGGTTTGCGCGTGGCCGTTATATTTTCGCCGCTCCCACGATCGCACAGGCGATCACAGGATTTCAAAATTACATCAATGGCGTAAGCGCCGCAGGCCTGTCTCTCTATCTGCAGTTCGCGCCGATCGGCAATCGAACCGTTCAAGAGGCGGGAACGCAGGCCTACACGACGATCGAACCCGGTTTATACGTGCAGGACAATTGGAAGTTGCGCTCAAACTTAACGCTAAATCTCGGCTTTCGCTGGGAGGCACAATATCAGCCAGATCCGATCACACCGACCGCCCAGACACGGTTCGGACAGTTTGTGAATGATCCTAGGTTCCCTTCGAACGGATCGATTCCGGATGCGACCGACGGCTATTCGCCACGCCTTGCACTCTCGTGGTCGCCGGGAAGCGATGGAAAAACCGCAGTCAGATTGGGTGCAGGACTATACTACGCTCGCATCCCTGGCCTGGTCGTCGCGGGTCCGCGTAACACGGATGGCGTCATCGCGGGCAACATCTTCTTTGCGAACTTCCTATGCACGGGAGCAGGCCTTGGCGGATGTCCCGCCTTCCCGGGGATCGTTCCGACGACCGGATTCAACCCGTTCAATCCTGGCATCGCGGTGTTCGAGCGTAATTTCAAGAATCCTCGTACCGTTCAATACAGTGCCAGCGTTGAGCGAGAGATCTATAAGAATACGACCTTTCTCGTCGCCTACAATTACGCGAAATCAACGCGGTTGACGAGATTTGTTAACCGCAACGATTCTCGCCTGTACAACGGCGTCGCGATCTTTGAGCGGGCGAATGGTTCGGGCGTCGGCGAGATACGGTCAACAGAAAGTTCGGCCAGGTCTTTGTTTCAGGGAATGACGTTTACGTTGAACAAGAGGTTTGCCGATCGGTATCAGTTTCAGGTCAATTATCTTCTGTCAACGGATAGATCGGACGATGATAACGAACGGGACCCCTTCACCTTCCGCTACGTCGATCCACGAAATCTGACGCCCGAGTACGGCTACTCTGACCGCGATCAGCGGCATCGTTTCAACGCGTTTGCGACCTTCATCTTGCCGTACGACGTGAATATCTCGCCGATCATTCAGTTCCGCTCAGCGCAACCTATTTCGGTGACCAATCGGGGAGCTTTCCCGAACATCGTTCAGCGAAACACGAATCGGCTCGACAACGAGTTTTTCACAATGGACGTTCGTATTTCGAAAGTCTTTAAGTTCACCGAGTCGATCTCACTCGAGCCGATCTTTGAGGCCTTTAACCTAACCAACAGCCGCAATCAGAGAAGTTTGCCGCGGCCGTTGACGTTCAACTTCGACGGAACAGTCTCAGCCGGTTTCGGCGAACCCCGTCAGGCACAACTTGGTTTGAGATTTAGGTTTTAGACTTAAATCCCTTCCAAAGGAAAAGACTCAGTTTCTTAGTGAAACTGAGTCTTTTTTTCTATTGCCGAGTCTATTATTTAGCTACTTTCGTCAGCGCAACTCCCGTCGCCTCGAACGACACTTCCGTGACTGTTCCATCCGCATTGCGATTTGGAAACTTCGCTCCGTCGTCATTGATCAGATGATCAACGTGATCTTTCGCCAGAACCTTGGTCTTAAAAACGCCCTGAGCTTTGACCTTCATCCCTGCCGAATTGAGAGGAATAAAAAACTTATGGTCGCCGAAGGTGACACGTACAGATTTGCCGTCGGCTTTGTCAGCCATTTCCATCCAGCAACCTTCTTTCTTGCACGAGCGAACGACTACTCCTTCGACGAGGACGGTTTTGTCCGAAAACTTCATTGGATCTTTCATGGCCGCCTCGACCGAGAGCTTTCGGGTACCAGCGACGATAACGTCACCACGGGTGATGGTTTCGCCAGCTTTGAGATCAACCGGCGCATTGTCCTTGCTCTTTACAACCGGCTCGCCCTTGCTGTTGAGCTCGGGCTTGGAATCGGCGTTTTGACCAAAGGAGATCGAAGCGAAAACAAACAATGACGACAAGATAACGAGTAATTTCTTCATATTATTTGACCGAGAATCTAACTCTCAGGACCTGCTGATTATACTATTATTGCTAAAAAACACCCCGCCTTGGAGAAGCCCTAATACAACCGCTGCTGCCTAATGCTATCGAGAAAAGAATGAGTAAACAAATTTACGCCGCACGTCCACAGGTTTCCCGTTCACGGTGGCCGGAATAAATTTGATCTGCCTCGCTGCCTCTACTGCACTCTCAGCGAGCCCTCGGTCGAGTTTAGGATCGGCAACGATCGCGCCGATCTGGCCCGAGGCCAACATTGTGACCTGGACCGTGACGGATCCGCTCACACGCGATGAACTCAGTGGCGAATAAGCGGGCTTTGGGATTCGCAGAATTATAAGACTCCGGGTCTCATTCGGATCTGACTGTCTGGCTTCGCCATTCGGCCCAAAAGCTGATGGGACGGCCGGATCGAGTGATTCAAACCTAATCTCCGCCTTATTATTCTTAGGAACCTTCATGAACTCTCGAACAATCTCGCTGCTCTTTAGGTCGTCGATCTCACTTGCCTTACCCGCCGGTTCGCTTTCCATATTGGGGATCGTGAAAAGTGGTTTCCCGCCAAACTGCAAGGATGCCAAGAACCGCATCACTTTCGGATGATCTTTGATCCTCGCGTAGGCAGCGATGAAATAGATCTTCTTTCCGGATGAAGCATTGATAACCGTTGCGAACAGGTTCGGACGCTCGCTGACACTTACTCGGCCGTAGACATCGCCAAGCTGAAATGGCGTTATTACGCTGTCCGCGGTCGTCGTCGCAGCCGTCGTCATGGCTACATCCTTTTTCCCCAAATTCGGCCTGACAGTAATGTCGAGCCTTACATCCTGCGACGAGAGGATAAGGCGCGGATAGTCGTCGTCTTCATTTATGACGATCAGATCCGGCGGAATATGAGCGGCGAATTCGCCACCCTTATTCGATATTGCCTGCCAGACCTCGCGTTGCTGTCCTAAGCATGTGGCAGCGCCGAGCACTACGAGAGCTCCCAGGGAACCGAGGGTAAAATATTTTTTTGTAAATTGTGCTCCTATCAAAGATTCGGTCTCCGACTTGGATACTTGTTTGGGATTATTGTATGCATTTTCTACTTATGCTCAAAGACGACCTTTCCGTCCACTACCGTTTTCAGCACTTTCGCGTCACGGATCTTGGTCGGATCCATCGTGAAAATATCCTCCGAAAGCACAACAAAATCAGCGATCATTCCAGGCCCGAGCGTCCCTTTCTCATGGTCCTGAAATTCAGCATAGGCGGAGCCCCAGGTGAATGCCCGGACCGTTTCATCGACCGAGATCTTCTGCTCGGCGATCCAGCCGTTCGGATTCTTCTCGTCGAGAGTGCGGCGGGTTACTGCCGCATAGACACCCCAGATAGGATTGAGCGGGGCGACGGGTGAGTCAGAGCCGAATGCCAGCACGCCGCCGGTGTCGAGGATCGTGCGGAATGCGTATGTTCCCTTCAAACGCGGAGCGTCGAGGCGTTTCCACGCCCAGCGTCCGTCGTCGATGATGTGAAACGGCTGCATCGAGGCGACGACCTTCTGCGAGGCAAATCTCTTCAGATCATCCATGCGCATATGCTGCGCGTGCTCGATCGTGAAGCGACGATCGGTAGTGCCATTGGTCTTATCGACCGCCAAGAAATGATCGAGGATCGTGGCGTTCGCTTTATCGCCGATTGCGTGGATGCGAACCTGTAATCCCGCTTTGTCCGCATTTTCGATATCCTGCCGCATTGTCGTCGTGACATCCGCCATGGAGAGGCCCGTCGAATTCGGAGCGTCGAGATATGGATCAAAGAACCAAGCCGTGGTCGAACCTAAACTGCCGTCCGCATAACCTTTCAGACATCCGATACGCAGCATCGGATCACCGAATGCCCGGCGTGCACCAGTGTTGGCCCAGCGTTTGTAGTCACCGAGCGGCGAGCAATTATACACGCGTGTTTTTAGGCTGCCGCGACGCAGCAATTCCTGATAGACACCGATCTCAGTGCCATTGGCCGACATATCCTGAACACTGGTAACACCGAGAGAAGCTGCGTGGTCGGTCGCCGCCTGAGCCGCCTCGATCCGCTGCTCGAAAGATGCCGCCGGTATCGCCCTATCGATATAAGATGAAGCTGCGTCCTTAAAGATGCCCGTCGGATTACCCGCAGCATCACGAACGATCTCGCCACCAGCCACGTCTTTAACAGACTTATCGACACCAGCTAGCCGCATCGCGAGGCTATTTGCAAGCGACATATGTCCATCGAGGCGGTCGATAAACACCGGATGATCCGGCGTCGCAGCATCGATCAGAGCGGCCGTTGGCAGACTTGCCGGCGTCCAGTTTTCGTGGTCCCACTTTCCGCCCGTGATCCAGCGGCCCTTTGGAAGTTTCGCCGCAAATGCCTTTATTCGTGCGACGAATTCCTGCGGCGTTTTGGCATCACGAAGATCGACAGAAGCAAGCTGATAGCCCGTCTCCATAAAATGCACATGCGCATCGTTGAACCCCGGAATGATCGTCTTGCCACCAGCATCGATCACCTTAGTCTTCGGCCCGATCCACGGTTTGATGTCCGCTTCGGTGCCAACGGCTCTAATCTTTCGACCGATTATCGCTATCGCCCGTGCAACGGTACGTTTTGCGTCCATCGTACGGATGTTTGCATTGGTAACAACGAGATCAGCCGCTCCATTTTGGCCAAAAGCGATGAGCGATGAGTTCAGGAAAATAGCGACGAGTGAGACAATTAGAGCGATCTTTTTCATATTCATAGCATCTGAGAAACGGTGTATTTTTAGAGTTCGCACAATTATATCAATGAAAGAAAAGCATATCCAGATACTAGGCATCGCGGTCGTCGTATTCGGACTCACGTTTGTTGGTTTCCTATATTGGTCACAGCCGCGTTCCCTCGCAGAGGTAGCGACGAAAGGCTCGGTTGCTATTGGAACGTATGAGGTGAATAAGGTCGAGTTTGACGCGGGCGTGGCAGCTTTCAGGCAAGATCAGTTCGTGGCCGCCCGTGCCGCATTCGAGCGTGCGGACGCGGAAAAACGCGATGCCGCAACGCAGTTTTACGTCGTTTACAGCTATTACCGGCAAGGCTGGGGCCGCGTGTCGAACGACGATGCGTTATTTCAGTCCGGCCTCGAAACCGCAAGTCGCGTAGATTCAAATTTCCGCTCAACCGACGCCAGTTTGCAGATGAAAACAGCAGCAGAGCTAAAATATGAACTCGAAGAAGGTCTGAAACTAACCGCCTCAGACTTCAACCCGATGAAATTGACGAAGGAAAGAAAATAGTCTGAACCACCTGCGGTAGCGGGTGGTTGAACACATATATCCTGAACGTGACAAAAACAGAGAACGACATTCTTGAGCTCAACGAAACGGTGAACGACGGCGAGATATTTCTGTCTGCTGAGCAGAGTGACGCTCTCATTACCATCGAAGCCCCAAAACGAAGCGAACAAAGTGCTTCCACATCGTACCTTCTCCTGCCGTGTATCTTCCTAACCGTCACACTCCTCGGCGGGCTTCGGCTCGGGGTGACGGACAATGCATTTATCTTCTTGAAACCTGCTTTGATCTGCCTCGTGTTTGCGGCGGTGACGTTGGTTTTGTTTGTGAGAGCAGGGATGATCGCGGTCGATGATTGGCTAGCTAGTGAAAACTCAGGCCTCCGAAACGCCGCGAACGCAGCTATTTTATTGACGCTCTTTACGGCGTTGGTACAGCTTTACAACAGTCTTTTGCCCGAGCAGGGCTTGCCGTTTTGGATCGTCGGATTCTGCTTTTTCTGGACATTGTGGAACAACCTGTTTGCCGAGTTCGACCCGAAACGCCTGGTCCGCAGCATGTCCGCACTCTTCGCGATGGCATTTGCCGTCAAATGGCTTTTCTTAGCGAATGTCACGCCTGAACCGGTTGATTCGTGGTTTCAAAGAATGCTCCAAAACCCTGCGCAGGAAGCTCTAACGTGGCTCCTCGACATCCCGCGATACTCGGTCGGAACGGGTTACGTCCAATTTTTTACGTTGGTATTGTTTCTCCTAGGACTGTTTTTGTTGCCGCGAACTGTTAGGAAGGATTGAATTCTTCTCCGTGTTCTCTGTGTCTTCCCTTTGTGTCCTTTGTGATAACGGTTTTAAAATCCTAATCACAAAGAACACAAAAGGAAGACACAAAGCTCACTAAGGAAGTCAAAGTGATATCTGAATACTTGCACCGTCCCGCTTTACGCGGAGAGTCGTGCCGGAGAATTTCTCGTCGAAAACTGTGTTAGCTCCGACCGCTTTGCCGTTCACAGTCTCAATGATGTCACCGGTTTTGAGGCCCGCTGCTGCCGCACGGCCGCTGGATGAACTTACTCGCCAACCCGTTCCCGAGAAGCTTGCTCGGATCCCCATCGCACTAAAAACCTCGCGGACGGAAAGCGTAGAAGTCGGAACTACAGGGCTCGAATTGCCCGTGTTAACAACATTTCCGGGACGATTCGTCTCACGAAGAGCCATGTCAACCGATCCGCCCTCAGGCGTATCAGGCTTCTTAACAGCCGTGGTCGCCGTATCTTTTTTCGGCGCCGCGGCTACCGTCTCGTCCGTATTGACTGGCGGTTTAACAGCGACCTCAGTCGTAGATGCCGGTGCTGGCTCAACTTCATTCAATGTCGGAACCACTACCGGAGCGGGAGCAACCGGCGCCGAATCAGCGACTACAGGCACGTTGACGGTTCCAGTATCGTAAAGCGCGTTATAGCCGAAATATCCGCCCGCAACCGCCAGCATCATAGCAGGAGCGGCGAAACGGGCGAATCTTGGGAACCACGACGCTCGCACTTCCGACGGACGGCCCTGAGCGATGCGCGCCCGGACGCGGAAATCGAAATCGCCTGGGGCATCTACGCGTTTCAGCGAACCGAGCATTGCCGCGACCTTTTCCTCGCCGCTGTCGGCAAATTCTTCAAAATTGTTCTTTTCGTTAACCATTAAGTGTTACAAGTAGTGCTGCAGTTTTTCTTTTAACAGGGCCCGTCCGCGGCTGATCCGCGATTTTGTCGTACCGAGTCCGAGCTGCATTATCTCGGCGATCTCTTCGTAGGTACGTCCGTCGATGTCTCTAAGGACAACGGGAATCCGATATTTTTCAGGCAAAGCCGCGATCGCCTTGCCGATCATCTTGCTGCGTTCGTCGTCCACCAACTCCGCATCCGCTATCGGCCGCGTGTCCGCCGGTTGAAACTCAACCTGAGCGTCGTCCTCCGACTGGAACAGCCCTGTCAACGACAAAAGCTTTCGCCGCTTTCGCCGACGTATCTCGCTGATCGCAAGATTGGTCGCAATTCGGTATATATAGGTCGAAAAGGCAAAGCCGGTGTGGTACCTGTCGATCGCAAAATAGACACGCACAAACGTCTCCTGCGCCAGATCGACCGCCTCTTCGTAATCATTCAAAAATCTGTAGAGATAATTCGTTATCGGCGAGCGATAACGGTTCATTATCTCCCCAAAGGCAGCTTCGTCGCCGGCCTTTGTGGCTTCGATAAGTTGGTGATCGGACCGTTTTTGGTCAGGCATAGAGATAGGCCCTGCCTCCGTACCCAAACTCCCTGCCATGTCGAACGCCATACATTCATAACAGTTTAGACCAAACTACCGTCTAATAAACAAATCGATTCGCCGTACTTAGACACGCACGTTCAAGAAGTTTGTTGCAAAAGGGTAAAGATGAGATCTAGCTGATTTGTTGAACGGTGCGGAAGAACGATCTGAGGCCATCAATCACCACTAGTATTGGTCAACGATCAAGCCCTAGATCAGGATTCTGTGCATGATGCCGGACTGCAAGGATTCTGATCCGGTTCTTCGGTTCGACCCTATACACTACTTGGAAAGGAAAGTTCGCGAGGATCGACGACGAATCTCGGCATCTATCAGCGGATATGACCGGCCACTGCTTGATCTTGTCGGTAACGGCCCTGAGTTCAGAATGGAACCGAAAAGCCATCTCTGCACCCGCCTCGCGCTTGTAGTATTCGAGTATCCGGCGAACCTCGCGGTTGGCACGAGAGCTGTATGCTATCTTCATTTGAGGCGAAACTCTTCAAGTGAACCCCAAAATTCTTCTTCCGACATCACGGTTTCCGGACGTTCATCCATTTCCCTATCCCGCTCCAAGGCCAAAGCGAGAATTTCTTCGTCGGCATCACCAAACGGCGATCCTAAGGAATCGATGAGTTTTGAAATAAGCTCGCCCCTTTCCAAGGTCGAAAGACTAAGAGCAAGTTCTTCGGCTTCAGCAATTACTGACATACCCATTTACCTCCGTCGATAATTATCTCGTAAATGAATTGAATCTGCGAAAACCCAAAGATTCTTTCTTCGACTCATTTTACAATCGGTCAACGCCAAAAGAAAGCACGACGGGAGCCCGTTCCAGAATTACAATATCGAAGGTCAGACCATTACCCATTAGCGAAGTCTTCACCAACGAACAAGACGCCGTAAGGTGGCTCGCTGGAAAGTGAGAATTAAGAGCAATTCCTTGTCCCCGAAAAAGACGAATATAATAGCGTAGCGTGGAACCCTACGTACCGGTGGTCGTGACATTTCGCTGCCTGTAAGGGAGCCCCATCGCTGATATGTCGAAGTTGTGGACTTTAGCTGGGATCGGGGGCGTGGCAATTTGTGAACTGTTCTCAGGGGGCTGCTCCCGTTTGGGGACGACGCAACCGACCGACGGGCGCGAGGAAGAGAGTCGCCGCGTCGTCATGGCGTTTTACGAAGAGGCACTCGTAAACCTAAAGCCGCGATCGGCATTTGAACGCTATGCAAGCGAGGACTTCGTCGAGCACAAGCCTGACATCGCCGGGGGAACTCGGGAAGCGACCATCGTTTTCCTGGAAGGCCTTATCAAAGAAGTGCCGAAGCCGACCTGGAAGGTACTGCGAACCGCAGCGGAAGGCGATCTGGTCTTTCTGCACGCCAGTTTCACCCCGGCTGACGGCGCTCCTCCCTACGCCATAGCGGATATATTTCGTCTCCACCAAGGCAAGATCGTCGAACACTGGGACGTCGTCGCTCCCCCGCCCAAACAATCCGTCAATCCTCATTCGCGCTTCTAAAGTACTAAGAGTTTTGAGAGTTTGGGGAGTGCGCTTCGCGGGGCAAGTTTTTTATACTCGCTGACGAAGATTTTTTCGATTCCAGCACGCGTAACCGGAACGGTGAGAATTACGAATTACGAATTAGGAATTAGGGAGCACAGTTTGGGGAGTTGAGAGAGGGGGCTTCGCGGCGGTGCCGCATTGTCAGAATGACCGTATCCTAAATTTACTTCTTTAATGCGGAGATCTTGCGAATGCGGTCAATCACTATGGACAGTCTTCCCTGGCTCGCAGCGTCCGGGAGGAGATGGCCGGGCAAGGCGTCCAGGAAACCTGAGTTTTCATTCAGAGCTTCAAACTTGGTTGCAATGTACTCCCTAACTTCGGTCGGTGCTTGAGCTATATCATCGACTATTTCTTCACGTCCATCAACAACGGCAATTAGGTCTTCGAGATCATGGCTCCCGTAATAATCATTTTTTCCACGCCCTTCGAAGGCCTCCAGCTTTGTGGCGCAAAAATACGGAGTAGTGAGAATTCGGATCGTCGTCCCCTCGTTTATCTCGATACTCGCCGGATCAATGATTGCCTGTTTATACCATCTGTTTGTAAATCCAAGAATCGTTTCGTCTAGCGGCATTACATCGAGGACTACGTTATTCTTCACCCAGCGGCATAACGGTGCGTCCTCACGGCTATCAATTTTGAAGCCTTTTGTCTCCAGCCGCTCCGAGAAGTTCATATATTCGAGATAGGTCGTTGCTTCTACTATCGAATCCACATCATCAGTAGCTCGAACTTCGGCTGCACCTACATCGGTTATTAGGAGGCCGGTTGTGGCTCCGCCGACGAACACCATTTCATCCGCCAAGCCTCCCAATTCGGCAACGGCAGCTCGAAGCATTTCAAGGTTAGTATTCGCTATCATTATGTCGTATCCGTTTTTTTAGCTCCTGTTCGGCGATATTACGCTCGCGGGCACGACCCTCGCGAACAGCGTCGAGCAGTGCGAGCAGTTCGTATAGTGTCGGATCGTGCATCGCCGCTTTTGGCACAGATCTATAAAGCGGTTTCAATGCGAATCCACGAACCATACCCTCAGCATAAGGCCAAACTGGCGGCGGATCATCGCCGGCCTTTATCATCGTGTTCAGAGGCTTTGCAGCATAAGACGTTGGAATTCCGCGTGTTAGTTCTCCACGCTCAGCAGGAAATGAGTACTTGACCCCATGTATCAAAAATTCCTCAACGGCGTTCCGGTTTGGGGATTCGCCCATATCGGCACCATGAAGGAGGCGAGACCCTTGCAATCTGTTGACTGCGGAGTGAACCTCGGACGGACTCATTTCGAGTTGAGCAGCGATCTGCGCGTACGGAGCTCGTTTGCTCGATCGTTGAGAGCATAGCTTCAGTAGGACAAAAACGTCTTGAGGTTTCAGATTCATAACCGGTATTCGCAATTCGCGAATTGCGAATGATTACGAGTATAAGACTGATTGTGAGAAAAGTAAATACCGAGGTTAGGGAGAAATGAGATCTGAAGTGATCGGGGAACGTTTTTGAAATTCCGCCGGAAATCCCACAGGCGTCGTCGGGTGAACAAGATCAACGGTTTGGTAAGAATCGTGGTCATGACTTCGATATTTCGATTTGTGTGGCCTGCCTCCAATCCCATCTACCACTGTCACGGAGATTTTACTTGACAAAGTGTATGATCTATGCAACAATATCTTGTGTGCAGAACGCCGGACATCTGCCTGATCTTTGATACACTTTGCGTACAGCGGTGACATTCCGTCTCACTTGACAGCTTGTCATTTTCCCATACGAGACGATTTTTAGCTGTAATTGTTGGGATCAGAGTGCATTAAGTCGTCTCACTTTGTGGGTGTAAGTGAGACGGTCTTTGGTAAGTGACTAAAGGAAAACGTTCCACCTAACGAGCAGCATTCGCAAGTGGAACGGTTTTTGGCTGTAATTGACTGAGAAAAATGATGTTAAGCCGTTCCAGTTTGTTAGCGTACGTGGAACGGGACTCATCCTCGTCCGTGATTTCTTAGGCGAACTAGCCCGCTGTGAAAAGGCCCTCGTCGACCTTCTGGCCGTAGGTTATCGTACCGACATCCGTCTCTTCGATGATCTTGTCACCGGCCCACAGGATAGTCCGAAACGGTACGAGCGTGCCTTGGGCATAGTTGTAATCGTAGAATTTGCGTTTGTATTTGACGCCGCCATCTTCGTAGGTGAGCATCATCACACGGAATTGACGAGCGCTGATGTAGAATTTCGTCTTTCGGCCCTGTTTGTCGGTGACTTCGACCACGTGAAAGTCGACGCCCATAACCTTTTCGCGGGCAGCGAGTTCGATCGTCGATTCGTTTTCTTTGTATCGCAGCAGAGCTTCGAGACCACGAACGATCTGATTCTCGAACACTTTTAATGCGTCTTCGCGTGGCGTGAAAACCGTGTTGTTGTAAACTCCAAAGATTTTTTCGTCAGATAACACCAGCGAATATCTAGCTGCCGGAAATTCCTGGTCGAGCCTTATCTTTTCCTTCGTCAGATCGGTGCCTCGGATCACAAAACGTTGATAGGGCACGCGATCGACCTTGCCCTCGGCATTTGTGATATTAGCGATTCCGCGTTCGAATGTGGTTTTGCGGATCTGATCGAGGAGTTTACGACCGACCGGAAATCCGTAGAATCCGATCGTCGTTTCGGCGACCTGTTCGGCAGTAAGGTTCGAAGGATCGACCTTTTGGGCCTTGGGCACAGGCGTGGCCTTTGGTGTCGCGGTCGGCTGCGGCGTCGCCTGAGCCAAACCGGCCACAGAAAACATGCCGAGAACCAAACAAACTGAAAATAATGAACGTAAACGCAAAAACACTCTTTACTTCTCCTTGCGAACCATCAGATAACACGAAAAGCGGATTGTAACATAAAACAAATGCCCGCGGCACAACGATGTACTTGGAATTGATGAATTTTGCCGGCGAAAAGATGCTCGCTTGAGGAACTATCCTCGATTGACTCTCAACTCTTCACTCTCTACTCTCAACTTTTATGCACGTCGCACTTTACGAACCTGAGATACCGCCCAATACCGGCAACATTGCCCGTTTATGTGCTGCGACGAATACCGGCCTGCATATCGTCGGCGTGACTGGCTTCAGAATGGATGATCGGACGCTCAAACGTTCTGGGCTCGACTATTGGAACGAAGTAACGTTGCACCGACACGTTGAACTGGCTGATCTGTACGCCGCTCTGCCGAATTCCCGATTTGTTTATCTGACGACAAAGACACAACGGCCTTACACCGACTGGCATTTTTGGCCTGATGACTGCCTCGTCTTCGGCCCGGAGACACGCGGATTGCCCGAATCACTCCTCAAGGCCAACGCTGATCATTGTCTGACCATACCAATGCATAACCAAAATGTCCGCAGCCTCAATCTTGCTAACAGCGTCGGTATCGCGCTCTATGAGGCCATTCGTCAATCAATGTAGCAGATAGCAAAATTTTACAATTTCTTGATGCTTTTCGGACACCTGATCGCCTTTCTTTTTCGTCTAATCCTCGTGAGACTCCTATTGGAGGAACTAGATATTATGAGAAAGGTAAGAACATTATTATTCGCAATTGTTGCAATTGCTGGCATTTCGGTAATTGGTATTAACGCCCAGAGCGTTGGCTCAAATTCGATGCAGTCGTCGACGGCCATCGCCCAAAAAGCGTACAGTAAACTTCGCGGCCTGCCGCGCTACGGAGTGTTTGATAACATTACGGTCGATGTCAGAGGAAATACCGTGATCCTTGAAGGAAAAGTCATTACCCTCGGCACAAAGAGTGCGGCCGCAAGGGTAATGAAAAACATTCCGGGCGTGACCGAGGTTGTTAATAACATTGAGGAACTTCCACTCGGGTCGTTCGACAATCAAATCCGTCGCGAAGCCTATCGTTCATTTGTAACGCGCGGGCCGGGTCAGTATTTCCACGAACTCAATCCTGACGTTCGTATCATCGTCGAAAACGGCCGCATAACCCTCGAAGGGTATGTATATCGTCAGGCGGATAGCGACCTACTGAATATCCTCGCAAACGGCGTTTCGGGGACTTTTAAGGTAACCAATAACCTCGTTGTCGGTAAAGGGATTGCCTAGGAATATTGCAACCTGTCGAGAGAGCCGGGCAGTCGCAGCCCGGCTTCTTTTTCATCAGGACGACGTATCCTAACTGTCCTGCGATTTATCGCCAGAATCATCGGATAGATCCAACACCTTACCTTTGTTTCGGTTGTGTCGAATCCCTGAGTGTAGAAGCCACGCTCCGACTATGATAAAGAAGAAGGTCGATATCAGGTAACCAGCGGCCTGTCTTGGATTGGCCATGCCAAATGCTCCCGGGATGTTCCCGAGACCCGCCATTAGGACCAGCACACCTAAGACTATCTTTACGATCTGCATTTTTTCATGTTACTACAAAGTAGCGAATGGTTTCTATAAATCTTCCGAATGATTTTGTATTAATCTACGGAATCAGTCATTATTATCGTTTGCCTTAAGGCACGGAATTACGACTATGATGACTTCGGAAAAGATACGCAATATCGCCATTATCGCCCACGTTGACCACGGCAAGACCACTCTTGTCGATGCGATGTTGGCCCAATCGGGTACGCACCGCGACAACGAAACTGTCGTTGACCGCGTGATGGACTCGATGGACCTCGAGCGTGAACGTGGTATCACGATCATGGCGAAGAATACCTCCGTACGCTATGGCGACTACAAGATAAATATCCTCGACACACCGGGCCACGCCGATTTTGGCGGCGAGGTCGAGCGTGTTTTGAAGATGGTCGATGGAATCGTCCTGCTGGTTGACGCGGCCGAGGGGTGTTTGCCGCAGACGCGTTTTGTATTGCGTAAGGCTCTCGAACTCAAACTTCCCTGCATCGCACTGGTTAACAAGATCGATCGCCAGGATTCGCGTCCCGAAGAAGTCCTTGACGAGATCTACGACTTATTCATCGATCTAGGAGCGAACGACCAGCAGATCGAGTTCCCCGTTCTGTATTCGATCTCACGTGACGGCGTGGCGAAAAAGCAGCTTGCCGATGAAAGCAAGAATCTTATCCCATTGTTCGATCAGATCATCGAAAGCATCCCTGCACCTCACGCTCTGCGTAATGATTCGCTCCAATTGCTGGTGGCAAATATTGACTACAACGCTTTCGTGGGACGCCTCGCGATCGGACGTATTTTTTCGGGTGAGATCGCTAAGAATCAGGAAGTGGTTGTCGCCAAGCGTGACGGAACGACGGTAAAAACCCGCGTAAAAGAACTCTTTGTTTTCGAAGGCCTGGAACGCACCACCGTTGCCGAAGCAGGAACCGGCGAGATCGTCGCTCTTGCCGGATTTGACGACATCGAGATCGGCGAGACGATCACGTCGGTCGATAATCCAAAGGCTCTGCCACTTACCAACGTTGATGAGCCAACCATCGCGATGATCTTCGGAGTTAACACTTCGCCATTTTCGGGTATCGACGGCAAATTCGTCACCTCGCGTCAGATCAAAGAACGCCTCGACCGCGAGTTGCTCGGCAACGTCGCCTTGCGAGTCGAGCTAACCGAGGCCGCCGAGCAGTTCAAAGTTTCAGGCCGCGGCGAATTGCAACTCGCCATTCTCATCGAAATGATGCGTCGCGAGGGATACGAGCTACAGGTTTCTAAACCACAGGTCATCACCAAAAAAGACGAGAAAACCGGCGAAACGCTCGAACCGATCGAATTGGTCGTCATCGATGTCCCCGAAGAATTCATCGGCGTCGTCACCGAGGCCATGGGTCGCCGCAAGGGTCAGATGACAAAGATGATCAACAACGGCAGCGGCCGTGTGCGTCTGGAATTTGAAGTGCCTTCGCGTGGTCTGATCGGATTCCGTGGCGAGTTTTTGACGGAGACGAAGGGAACTGGATTGCTCAATACGCTGTTCTTGCGTTTCGACAAACATCAAGGCGAGATGAAATCGCGTCAGACCGGATCGCTCGTCTCAGATCGTATGGGCGAGACCAACACGTACGCTCTCTACAATTTGCAGGAACGCGGCGTACTGTTCGTTAAACCGCAGATAAAGGTTTACGAAGGCATGATCGTCGGCGAAAACGCCCGTGCGGTTGATCTCGACGTAAATCCGATCAAGGAAAAGAAACTCTCGAACATGCGAACGACCTCCGCCGACGAAGCCATGCGCCTCGTCCCCCAACGTGAAATGTCGCTCGAACGAGCCCTCGAATTCATCGCCGACGACGAGCTCATCGAAGTCACGCCGAAAGCTATCAGATTACGGAAACGAGTTTTGAAAGCGAACGAGCGGCCCAAGAAATAAGCCGTTCCGTAGCTTCCTCCTAAGTCTGTAAACCCCGGCTGAAACGAGTTAATAAGTACATTTTATTGTTAATAGTCCATTTTTATGGATTCTTTTGCGGTGGCCGGCTGTTACAAGCTTGTAAACAGTCGTATCCGTCTATGGAATACAATTTGCCTTAATCTATAGGGAAATGACTCAGCAGTAGGAAAGGTCAGTCAATCTACTAAACTAAATCAAATATAGGAGTGAAGAATTATGATCTATCTTTCTCGACCCTCCAGGCTTCTTTCGACTTGGATCTTCATTTTGGCCGCGACGGTTTTTTCGTTCGGCCAGGCCACTACCGCAGATATTCTCGGTACTGTTGAAGATGCAGGCGGACGTGTAGTTCCGGGTGCAACCGTAACCGCGACAAATGCCGGAACCAATCAGTCGCGAACGGCGACCACCAATGACAGTGGTAATTTCGCGATCACAAATTTACAACCCGGCCGCTATACCGTAACCGTCGAGGCTGCTACCTTCAGCAAAGCCGTTGTCAAGGACATCGAGCTCAATGTCGGTGCCAACCGAACGGTGCAGATCGAACTTAAGGCAGGTCAGATCAGCGAGGTCGTCGAAATCACAGCGGACGATGCGTTGATCGAGGTTTCGAAATCCGATATTGGCACGAGCATCAGCCCAAAGGAAATCGAAAACCTTCCGTTGCTAAACCGCACTTTCGCAGGGCTTTCAATCATTGCCCCCGAGGCCCGTCCGGTCGGTAATTTTGACCCGACGAAAACGCGTGTCGGTAACATCGCCTTTGCCGGCGGCGACGGCCGCCAGGTCAATGTAAATATCGACGGCGGCGACAACAAAGATAATGTTGTCGGCAGCCTACTCCAAAATTTCTCTTATGAGTCGATCCAGGAGTTCCAGGTCATCCAGCATCGCTGGACAGCTGAACAGGGACGATCGGTCGGCGGCATCGTGAACGTTATCACCAAGAGCGGCACGAACAACCTACATGGTTCATTCTTTGCGAACTTCCGTGACGAAAAATGGCGAGCCTTCGATTTCTTTGATGATATTTCGAAGAGAGCGAACCCTAATTACACAAAGCCCGAATTCAACCGTCAGGAGTTTGGCGGCAGCATCGGCGGACCGATTGTGAAGGACAAGACCTTCTTCTTCTTCGCACTTGAGCGATTCCGTGAGAGACAGAACGTTGCCATCTTCCCATCAGCGGCTGCCGAGATTCAGGCAATTCCTGGCAATGCCTTCGTGCCGCTGATCCCAACTCCGTACAATGACACATTGCTGTCGGCGAAGGTGGATCATCGGATTAATGCAAAACACAGCATCTTCGGACGTTTCTCGTATCAGGGTAATGACTCGCCCAACGATCAGGTGGCCAACCCGGCTCGAACCGATCTTAGCGGTGGCAACCTTACCACCAACAAGCTCTACAGCGGACTTGGCAACTATACGTACAGCATCACGCCCAACGTACTTAACCAATTCACATTCCATTTTCAGGATTTCGTCAATGAGATTCTCCCGATCCAGGAAGGGCTGACGCTCACTTTTCCGGGCAGCATCTCCATCGGGCAGAATGCAAACACGCCTCAGGCCACAAAGGAGCGTAAATTTCAGTTCCGCGATGACCTCAGTATTGTGAAGGGCAATCACTCGATGAAGTTCGGTGTGAATTACATTCATACGATCCTCGATGGTTACTTTTACTTCGGCACACGCGGCCATTCGGTGACTTTCGGCCAGACTCCGACAGCGATCAGGGCTCTGCCACTGGGCTTTGCCACGCCGGGCATCGTAACGGCTCTAACGTTCTCAGACGGCGCAAGCTCGCACTTCCAGAAGATCGACCAGCTCGCATTTTACGGCCAGGACGACTGGAAGATAAGACCGAATCTTACTTTCAATCTGGGACTAAGATGGGACGCGAATATTGGCAATTTGCCTGCCCAGAACAACAACCGCACGATCAATATTCTTCGCACGGTCAATCATCCGCTTGCGCGGGCCCTGACCGGCGATGCGGAGAAGCTTTTGCGGACTACGCCTAACTGGAGAGAATTCCAACCTCGCGCCGGGTTCGCCTGGGATCCGTTTGGCGATGCCAAGACGGTGATCCGCGGTGGCTACGGCATCTTCTACGATCAGGTCTTCCAAAACCTTTCGCTGTTTTCGGCGACCCAGTCGGAGCCGCAGGTTTTCCAGACGGCGATCTCGCTGACAGCCGCTCAACTGGCAACTTTCCGATACGGCGTTGACCCGTTACCTACAGTTCCACCCGGATTCTCGTACGCGAATCTCAACAACGGAGCGGTTGGTCGAATCAACGATCCAGATGCCACTGAGCCGTATGTCCAGAAGTTCTCGATCGGTATTCAGCGTGAGCTAAACTCGCGGATGTCGATCTCTAGCGATTTTGTCCATACGCTCGGCGTTCACGAGCCACGCTTCCTGAACATCAATCCGCAGATCAAACAGATTTGCGACCCGCTCTATCCGGGTTCTACACCAGCGAGTCCGCAATGCGTCCGTGGTGCGACCAGCCGTGTTCTCGATCAGGCATTCGTGGCGGCGGGCCTTCCAGCTAACCGACTAGAACAGATCAATATGTTCGCGACCACGAACCGGTCATTGTTTGACAGTTGGGCAACGACACTGAAATACCGCTCGAGCAAAATGCTTCTTAATGCCAGCTATGTGCTCGCAAGTTCGCGGGCCTGGGGTGGACAGCCGACGGCATCGTATTCGGGCAACGGAATTGCGATCACTCGTGAGACCCAGTTTGCAGCGGGAGAATTTGGTCCGACCCGATTGGATGAGCGTCACCGCATCGTCTTTAACGGTGTGTTCAACCTTCCTCACGGTTTCCAACTGTCGCCAATCTTTCAATTGGCGTCCGCACGCCCCTTCTCGGCGAACACGGGACTCGACATCGACGGCGATGGTCTGTTCACAGTCGATCGTCTCTGCGAAGGCGTAAGCCTACAGTCGGTTTTCGCTGTTCGCGGAAACAACGCAGCAATTCAGACGTTAAACCCGCGTGGCTGCCGACAGCAGCAGGTCAATCAGTACCGAAGCGGTTTCTTCGTTGACGCCAGCGGAGCTACCCAAGAGGTTAGTCACCGATACTTCAATGTTGATCTCAGAGCATCAAAGTCGTTTTCATTTGGCGAACGATACCGGTTGAACACCTATGTGGATTTCTACAATCTGTTCAACACCGATAACCTGGCGTTTGGTTCGAATGCCCGTCTCGGGCTGAGCGTCGCGACATCGGGCGCAACATTCATGCAGCCAAGCGCGCTCTTCGGACCTGGCTTCGGACCGCCAGTCGGGCGACCGTTTACCGCTCAGTTTGGAGCAAGATTTACGTTCTAAGGAACCTGTGATAATTGCTTTTCGGGGTCGTCAGAAAATGACGACCCCTTTTTATTGGTCGGCTTGATCTGGGGCGTTCTGCTCATCGCCGTCTTCCGAATCTTCTTCGGGACGATAGACCTCATACCCGTGTGCGTCGTCGTAATAGTACTCTCGTTTTTCCTGGTCCTCTTCCCACGAATCTTTCTTTTCCAATTCGTCGGCATCGACGGGATTACATTTGGTCTTTTCTTTCAGCGTTTCAGGCATAGCTTATTTATAATCAATCCGATTTGCTTTTACCAATCTTGAAACTGGCGTAAAATATTGCTATGAGGCGATCCCCTGAGGAGAAATTATTGAATCCACGACCCGGCAGCATGGCCGCCGTGGCGCGTGATTTTGGCATTGATCTCACTCTTACCGTTTCTCAGCTCAGATTGACGCCACAGGAGCGTATTGATAATTTGCAATCTGGGATGAAATTTCTAGCCGAGCTAAAACGGGCGCGGGAAGTCGGTCCAAGCGTAAAAAGCAAGTAACCATGATCGATCTGGAAAAAGCGATCACATCTCTCGCCGAAAATAACGTCGAATATGTAATAGTCGGCGGCGTTGCGATCACCCTTCATTCGTCCGGATACATAACGCAGGATCTCGATTTTTGCTACTCCCGCACTAGGGAAAATATCCACCGTCTCTTCAACGCATTGTTCCAGTTCGCCCCGCAGCCGCGCAACTGGCCGGAAGGGTTACCTTTCATTTTTGACGAAAGCACGTTAAGAAACGGCACAAATTTCACATTCGACACGTCGATCGGAGCAATCGATCTGCTCGGCGAAGTAAAAGGCATCGGTGATTATCCAGAAGCTCTTGCAAATTGCGTTGAGTACACTATTTATGGAGCCTCGGTTAAGGCGTTTACGCTTGATGCCTTAATTATTTCTAAAACAGCCGCAGATCGACCGAAAGACCATTTAGTGCTTCCCGAATTGCGAGCTCTTCGCGAGGCTCTCGACCCTAACGAAGAATGATCCCCAAGGTCTTCGTACACCCGCTAACGCAAAGGCTATTGTCAAGAATGATGAAAGAACCAAATCGGTACTATACTCTTGGTGTCCTAGCCAAGCGTTCAAACATCTAAATCGAAGAAGGAAACCAATGAAATCGATCCTATCGCTCATTTTCATAGTCGCTTTTTGTCTTAATCCGGTCGCCGCATCGGCACAGCAGGCGGTTCCGGCCAAAAAGTTCGATCTGACGATCGACAATATCATGCGCGGGCCTGCCCTGGTGGGGTATGAGCCGAGTGGCGTTCGCTGGTCGCCCGACAATAAGAAGGTTTACTTTACATGGAAACGTGCAGACGAACCGCGCATTGCTGAAACCTCGACCTATGTTGTCAACGCCGATGGCACTGGACTGCGAAAGCTTTCCGAGGAAGAAGTACGACAGGCACCACCCACGGGAGGCGATCTATCGGACGACAAAAAAACAGTCGTTTATGCCGATAGCGGCGATATTTTCCTGTACAACAACCAGACCGGCGAACGGCGGCAGCTGACCAAGACTGCCGACGTAGAGGCAAATCCGCGTTTTATCGGCGATCAGCGTCACGTCTCCTTTTCGCGGCAGACTAATCTTTACTCCTTATCGCTCGACAACGGATTCTTGGAGCAATTGACCGATATTCGTGCTGCCGGCGGCGCTGGTGGTCCGGGCGGTCCCAGTGGAGCAAATGCAGATGCGACACGAAAAGGAACAGACAGTCAGGAAGCTCTCAAGAAGGAAGAGCGTTCCTTGCTGGACGTAGTCCGCGAACGGGCCGAGAAGCGTGAAGATGATGACAAAAAGCGTCAGGAACGAGAAAAGGGCAAACGCAAGCCATTTCAGCTTACGGCGGGGCAAAATGCGGGAAATATGTCGCTGTCGCCCGACGGAAAGTCCGTTATCGTCACGGTAAACGAAAGCGCCATTGGAGCGAAAAATACGATCGTCCCGAATTATGTCACCGAGTCCGCCTATACCGAGGATATTCCGAGCAGGTCAAAGGTCGGCGATGTCCAGGGACGCAGCCGAATTGCGATCATTAGCGTCGAAACCGGCGAGGTGACATGGGTGGATCACGGACAACGTCTGCCTGCCGCTCCGCCAACTCAGAAAACCGAAGCAACCACCGAAGAAGCTTCTTCGGAACGGGTTGCGGGACAAGGCACGGGGCGTGGGCAGGGCGCTCCAGCGCAGCCACGTGACCGCGAAGTACAATTGTCACCACCGCAATGGTCGGACGACGGTAAGAACGCCGTTGTGCAAGGGCGTTCGGTTGATAACAAAGATCGTTGGATAATGCACCTCGACCCGGCGACAGGAAAAACAAAGATCCTCGCATCGATCCGCGATGATGCGTGGGTTGGTGGTCCGGGAGGTTTTTTGCTCGGATGGCTGCCCGATAACAAGCGCGTCTATTTTCAATCCGAACGCGACGGATTTTCGCATCTCTATACGGTCTCGATCGACGGCGGACAGCCCGTTCAATTGACCTCGGGTTCGTTTGAGGTTTCCGACGTTCGGTTGTCTGAAGACAAGGCAAAATTCCATTTCACCTCGAGCGAGGGCAGCTTTTTTGAACGCAATCTTTACTCAATGTCGTTCAATGGCGGTAGTCGAACCCGCCTGACCTCGATGCCGGGGAACAATCAAGCCATCGTTTCTCCCGATCAGGCGACGCTTGCGATAGTTCGTTCGTTCGCAAACAAGCCGACCGAGCTATACATCGCACCGAACAAAACCGGTGTGACGGATGCTGAGATCAAGCAGATTACCAATTCACCGACCGATGAGTGGAAATCCTATAAGTGGATCACGCCGCCGATCGTCAACTTCAAAGCCCGTGATGGAGCGAGTGTTTATGCTCGACTGTACAAGCCTGCCAATTTCAAAAAAGGCGGCCCTGCCGTCGTGTTCGTACACGGTGCCGGCTATCTGCAAAACGTTCATAACTGGTGGAGCAGCTATTACCGCGAATATATGTTCCATCATTTGCTGATGGAAAAAGGCTACGCGGTTCTCGATATAGACTATCGCGGTTCGGCGGGTTACGGTCGAGACTGGCGAACAGAGATCTACCGATTCATGGGCGGTAAGGACCTGACCGATCATGTTGACGGGGCTCAGTATTTGGTTAACGAACACGGCGTAGACACGAAACGGATAGGTATATATGGCGGCTCGTACGGTGGGTTCATTACCTTAATGGCGATGTTTACGACACCGGATGTCTTTGCGGCCGGAGCGGCGCTTCGCCCCGTGACCGATTGGGCTCATTACAACAACGGCTACACCGCGAACATTCTCAATCTGCCGCAAAGCGACCAGGAAGCTTACCGAAAGAGTTCGCCGATCTATCACGCTGCCGGGTTGAAAGGTGCCCTTCTCATTTGTCACGGAATGGTTGATGTCAACGTACATTATCAGGACAGCGTTCGGCTCGCTCAAAAATTGATCGAGTTGCGAAAGGAGAATTGGGAGCTCGCGGCCTATCCGGTCGAGGACCACGGCTTTGTGCAGACGACCAGTTGGGCCGACGAATACAAGAGGATCTTCAAGCTCTTCGAGACGAACCTGAAAGCTCCGCCGCAAACTAATCTGCCCGCGAAGAAGAAAAAATAGCGAATGGGCCAGCGGAAAAGAATTTTTAGCCACGAATTACACGAATAGCCCGAACAATTAGTAATCGTATTCGTGCTATTCGTGGCTAAAATCTTCAGCGTCGTGGGAGCTTTATCAAATGCTCTTGCGGAACAGGTACGACATTCGAATAAAAAATCTACGCCCGTCGCGGCGAAAGCCTTCGTCGAAGCGGTCACGAAATTCGTTGAATGCACGATAGTTAGAATTGTCGTTGTATCCGACGTAGAAAGCAGTGCCCGGATTCGGGCTCCAGCCGAATAGCAGCTGCGAATTGATCGTACCGTCAACCGTTTCGTAATCGAGCCGGACGCGCGTGAAAACAAAGCGAGTAAATTGATACGTCGAGCGAAGCGAGTAGATATTCGAATCGAATGCGATCAGCTTATTGTCGTTGCGCCTCAATTTCTCGCGCGCATACTTTAGCTCAATGCTCCACGGTTCGGTCGGCTGCAAATTGAGATCGACTGAATATTGAAAACTAAACGCTTTGCCTGGATCCAACTTCGAGTTCCCGGCCAGAGCGGCAGGCGAGACTCTCGGATATCTCTCGCTCGCACCGAAATCAAAATCGAAAGAGTTTGTCGTAATCCCATATCCGGCGCTGATGCTGACCTTTTCGTTAAAGGTCTTGTTGATCTCGCCATCGGACGTAAACTGGTTCGCTTTGCGAAAGTTCTCTCCAAAAAATATGCCTTGCTGGCTCGCATTTCTACGAGCACCAAATTCGTCTTCGTATATCCTGGCGACCTCAAAATCGGTTCCGGTCTCAATGCGAAATTGCTTTTGAAAACTCCAGAAAGTGTTAAAACTCGACCTTGATGACTGCAGTCTACCCTGTCCATCAACCGAAAGAGTGCTGGAGCTTCGGGTTGAAAAGCTAATCAGCATTTTCTTGGGATTCGGCTCGGTTCCAAGCCGCAAACTGGTCGAGAGGCCGTGCGTATTTGTCCGTCGGGTAAATCCTACGTCAGCTCGATAATCTTTGCTCCGGCCGCTTACTCCGAAGCGATACCCCGTGTTCTTGCCTGTGTAATCGTAGTTCGCCGTGTACGCGATGCCATTTCCCGCCCGATATGCACTGGCGTTGGTATCCGGGTTGTAAAAGCGTCGATGCGAATTGGTCCCCACAACCTGAAAATCGAAGACGCGTTGCGGTGTAAGCTGAAATTTACCATCAACGCCGACCAGATTATTATGTCTTTGCGAACCAAAATGATAGGTCGTAGCGATTAATCCGATATTTGACTGCACACCAAAATCGCGTTTGAGCCTCATCACGCCGATGTAGGCTTTGGTTTTCGTTCCGGGAAAACGGTCGATCGCTGAAAGCAAACCAAAGGTATTGCGGCCCGTTTTTCCGGTTAATTTCACAGCGACATCCGGATCGGCGATGTTTCGTGTGTTTACCACCTGAAGAGCGGTACGAAAATAGTCGATACCTTCGAGGAAAAATGACCGCTTTTCGGGAAAGAAGATCGGAAAGCGTTCATTGGCACGTACGACTGGTGCGTCGGCCTCAACCTCGGCAAAATCCGGATTGACCGCTGCGTCGAGCGTTACATTTGGTGTGATTTGATACTTTACCGAAACGCCGATGTCTTTCTTGATCGGACCATTTAACAACCTTGACCCGAAAGGTTGCGACCCATCCTCGATACGCTCGCCCGATTCGCTAAGCGTGACACTCGGTACGATCTCGAGACTTCTTTCATTTTTGATATCGGTCAGTCCGGTGATCTTCCCGATCTGCCTCAGCGATGAAATGTCACGAGCGACCGGCATCCATGAATCGTTCTCATTGTTGAGGTGCGGTATACTTCGTCCGACATTGAAGCCCCAAACCCGGTCTTTCCCGGAGGCGTATCTCAACGATTTGAAAGGAACTTTCACCTCGACCGAATAACCGTCCGCGAGCAACACGCCTTTCGACTCCATGACCACATCAACGCTAAAATCTGGCCCACTCATCCGGCTATCGGTCGTTACCGAGTCGGCCTGTATTCCAAACGGGTTAAAGAAGAAAACGTAGGCGCGTCGCTCGTCATTAAACGTATCGAGCGTCAAGCGAACGTTGTCGTCGGCATCGACGTTGTCCCGATTAGCAATCGTGGCTCTGATCACGCTTGGGTCGTCAAACGCGCGAAAGGCCACATAAAAGTACTTTTCGTCATAACCGGCATACGCTATCGTCTCACGCGAGGGAGCGATGTTGTCACCGGGCTGTATCTGAATAAAATTGTCGAAAACCGCCGCCTTCTTCCAAATTTCGTCGTCCAGCTTGCCATCGATCGCCGGCGAGGCATTGAATTTGGGGATTGTCACCGGGCGATTTCTATCCTTCGACAATGGGAGCCCACCTGTCGCCGGCGACTGGCCAACGATCAATATCGCTGAAAGAAAAAAAAGAATTAAGAAAAAAACTGTTTGCACAATAATTACCCGATTTGTCGATTTTTGATTTCCGAACCGGTTCTGAGCGGAAAGGGTTAATTCTATAGACTTTTGAAATCTGATTCACGTACTAACAGCTAAATTTTTGACGAAGTTGCGTGAAAGGCAATATATAATGAGGCGGGAAATATTTGGAACCGATGGACGAACGTTTCTCGAAGGCGTTCTGATTGCTCTGGGCCTATCGAGATGAAGATTCTCAAAAACTTATCGGATATCGACTGTCGAACGTCGCAAATATGTGGCAGAATAGGGGTTTATGCGAATACTCGTAACCGGCGGGGCCGGATTTATCGGTTCACATCTGTGTGAACGTCTACTCAGCGAAGGCAACGAGGTTATCTGTCTTGATAACTTCTTCACTGGTCGCAAGGCAAATATCGCTCATCTGCGTGACGAGGCGAATTTCGAGGTCATTCGCCACGATGTGACCGAACCGATCTTTGTCGAGGTTGACCAGATCTACAACTTCGCCTGTCCGGCGTCGCCCGTTCATTACCAGTACAATCCCGTCAAAACCGTCAAGACCAATGTAATGGGCATGATCAACATGCTCGGCCTCGCGAAACGCGTGCGAGCTAGAATCCTGCAGGCATCGACAAGCGAAGTTTACGGCGATCCGATCGAACATCCTCAGACCGAAAGCTACTGGGGCAATGTCAATCCCATCGGCACGAGAAGTTGTTACGACGAAGGCAAACGCGTGGCGGAAACGCTAATGATGGACTATCACCGCCAGAGCGGCGTCGATACCCGAATCGTGCGTATTTTCAACACTTACGGCGAGCGTATGATGCCCGATGACGGCCGCGTGGTCTCGAATTTTATAGTACAGGCATTGAAAGGCGACGAAATGACCATCTATGGCGACGGCACGCAGACACGTTCATTCTGCTATGTCAGCGACCTCGTTGACGGCATTGTCCGGCTGATGAACGCCGAAGCAGACGACATTCACATGCCCGTAAACCTTGGCAATCCTGGCGAATTCACGATGAACCAACTTGCCGAGCAAGTCGGCATCGCAACGGGTAAAGCCATTAAAATCAGGCACATGCCACTGCCCGCCGACGACCCGAAACAGCGTCAGCCGAACATCGAGCGAGCGAAGAGATTGTTGGGTTGGGAACCGACCGTTCCCCTCGCGGACGGGTTGAAAAAGGCGGCGGCGTACTTTGCGGGCGTCGTGTAGAACAGGCTTTCCAGCCTGTTTTCATCCGACGTTAGCGACAAGCAACCAGCGGTGCTAACCGCGGAAGTTGATCAACAGGCTGGAAAGCCTGTTGTACAAAGATTATGAAGATACTTATCACAGGTGGAGCCGGTTTTGTCGGCAGCCATCTGGCAGACAAATTGATCGGCGAAGGCCATCAGATCACGGTCATCGACGACCTGTCGACCGGGCGTTATTCCAATATCGCTCATCTCGAAGACAAGCCCGGTTTTCGCCTTATCATTGACACGGTTCTCAACGCTAACCTTATGGAAGAGCTGATCCGTGACAC
>JANNWQ010000438.1:0-2529 GCA_031408595.1 Acidobacteriota bacterium
ATTGAATACCGACATGAAGGGAATGTTGACCGAGAAAGTGGCCTCCTCATGGATCGAGGCGCTGGCCGGACTGTCGCGGTGATGGATCTTCAGGATACCGCCCTTTTTGGGCTCGGCAGCCAACGCAGCCACATTGGAAGCCGCAAACAAAGACAACGCCACGGCCGCAAGCGTATGCACGCTCCGCATGTTCCCCTCCCTCGATATTTCAGCCTCATCGGGCCAATTGATCGGGAGGTTATCCATGACGGCGCGCTCGCGCAACCCGCAAGGCCGGGCGCGGCGTCGATCCCTTCGGATTGATGCAATTCCGCGCGACGGCTAATCGATGACGCCGCCTTTGGTGCAGCGCGCAATGGTCTGTGCTGGCCGGAACCCGTCAGACCTCCAGCTTGTCGCCGCCCTTCAGGTCGAGAATCTCGCGGGCCTCGTCCGGTGTCGCCACCTGCAAGCCCAGACCTTCGATGATCTTGCGGGCGAGCGTGACCTGCTCGGCATTCGACGCCGCCATCCGGCCGGGCGCCGCCCACAGCGAGTCTTCGAGGCCGACGCGGATATTGCCGCCCATGGCGGCGGCCATCGCCGCGATCGGCAGCTGGTTGCGTCCGGCGCCCAGCACCGACCACACCATCTTGTCGCCGAACAGCCGGTCGGCGGTGCGCTTCATGTGCAGCACATCTTCCGGATGCGCGCCGGTGCCGCCCTGAAGGCCAAACACGGTCTGCACGAACAGCGGCGGCTTCACCATGCCCTGCTCGAGGAAGTAATTGAGGTTGTAGAGGTGTGCTGTGTCGTAGCACTCGAATTCGAAGCGGGTGCCGGTCTCCGACAGCGTCTTCAACACGTATTCGATGTCCTGAAAGGTGTTGCGGAACACGATGTCCTTGTTCTGCAGATGCTTCAGTTCCCAATCGTGATCGAATTTCTTGAATCGATTCAGCATGCCGAAGAAGGCAAAATTCATTGAGCCCATGTTGAGGGATGCGACCTCCGGCTTGTAGACCGCGGCGGGACGAACCCGCTCGTCGACCGTCATGGTCGGCGCACCGCCGGTGGTGAGGTTGATGACGCAGTTGGAGCGCTGCTTGATGATTTTCAGGAACGGCGCGAAGGCCTCCGGGCTCTGGTCGGGCTGGCCGGTCTTCGGGTTGCGCGCGTGCAGATGCACGATGGCCGCACCCGCTTCGGCGGCGTCGACCGCGGCGTCGGCGATTTCCTGCGGCGTCACCGGCAGCGCCTTCGACATCGAGGGGGTGTGGATCGCACCGGTCACGGCACAGGTGATGATGACTTTGCGGCTCATGTTGTGCTCACTTTCTTGAAGAAGTCGGTCGATGCTTCAGGGTTCGTCGGTCTGCCTGGTTTTGTGCGCGGCCAGTGCGGCCAGACGCTCGTTGCGCCGCTGCGTCAATTCGGCGATACGCTCCGGCGTCGGCTGATGCGGCCAGGCTGCGATCACCCGGTCGACATTGGGGCCTTGGTAGACGTCGGGGCCGGCGGCGGAAGCGGCCAGTTCTTTATAGAAGCCGGTGTAGCGCGCGCAGTAATCGGGAATTCCGCCGGGGGCATTGAGCTCGATGGTTTCGAACGGTCCGAGAAACGACCAGCGCAGGCCAAGGCCGTCCTTCACGGTGTGATCGAGGTCCTCGGCCGAGATGTAGCCTTCGCCAACCAGCCGAAAGGCTTCCTCCAGCAGCGCACACTGCAGCCGGTTCAGGACAAAACCGTTGATCTCGCGGTTGATGGTGACCGGCACCTGGCCGATCTCGCGGTAGATGTTGCGGGCACGCTCGATCGCGTCGGGCGAGGTCCACGGCGCGCCGCAGAGTTCGACCAGCGGCACCAGATGCGGCGGGTTGACGGGATGGCCGACCAGACAGCGCGCCCGGCCGGGCAGCGTCTCCGTGAAACGCGAGGCCGTGATGGCCGAAGTCGAGGACACCAGCAGCGCGTTCGGCGGCGCCAGCTTGTCGAGCTGGGCGAAAATGGCTTTCTTGTCCTCGACGATCTCAGGTCCATTCTCCTGGACGAATTCGACGTCGAGCAGCGCTTCCTGCAGGCTGGCCGCGATCGAGACCCGCGCCACCGCGCCATCGGGATCGCTGCAAAGGCCATGGCGCGCCAGCGCATGCAGCTCGTCGCGGATCAGGCGGGGAGCCGCCTTCAGCGTCGGAATATGCGGATCGTTGAGCCGCACGTTCCAGCCGGCACGCGCGAAGATGGTGGCCCAGGCGCGCCCGATCAGGCCGGAGCCGACGATGGCGACGTTGCGTTCAGTATCGGTCATTCTCTGTTCTCACAAACTTCGCCTCACAGCGACAGCACCTTGCGGCGCAGATCGAGATCGTCGCGCAGTGCCTTCGACGGCCCCTGGTGAATTACCCGGCCGCGCTCCAGCGCGACAGTGGTATCGGACAGCGAGTAGCAATACTCGCACATCGC
Source organism: Acidobacteriota bacterium (assembly GCA_031408595.1). Classification (GTDB taxonomy): domain Bacteria; phylum Acidobacteriota; class Blastocatellia; order Pyrinomonadales; family Pyrinomonadaceae; genus OLB17. Next base: position 2,443 of record JANNWQ010000438.1, read on the forward strand.
CCGACCCACCGCCACCAGGGCCCATTCCGACCGGCTGGCGAAGGGCGACGCGATCCGGTATCACGCCGAGGTGCGCAAGGCGATCGA
>JANNWQ010000439.1:0-2836 GCA_031408595.1 Acidobacteriota bacterium
CCGAGTACAAGGAGTATATCGGAGAGGACGAGGCCCTCGCTCGACGCTTTCGTCTGGTCAAGGTCGATGAACCGACCATCGACGAGACCAAGCAGATCTTGATGGGCCTCAGGCCGCGATTGGAGAAGAATTATTCGGTAACCATCTCTGACGAGGCGATAAATATGGCTCTTGAGATGTCGCCGAAGTATATTCGCAATCTGCACCTCCCTGACAAAGCGATCGGCTGGCTCGACACGGCTTCGGTCAAAGTCGAGATCAATGAGCCGACCCAGATGATCGTCCTGCCCGAGCACATTATCGATGTCATCTCCCAGGAATCTCGCATTCCAAAGGACATGATCTACCGCGACACTTCCGATCGTTTCTCGCAAATGGAGATCGATCTCGCGGGTCGTGTGATCGGACAGAAAGACGCGGTTCGCTCGGTTGCTGAAAGGCTGCGGCTCAACAAAGGCCCGCTCAAAGATAACCACTACGCTCCCGACGGCGTACTACTCTTCCTTGGTCCCACCGGCGTCGGAAAGACTGAGCTTGCCAAGGCCGTAGCTGAATTCATGTTCGGCGACGAGTCCAAAATGGTTCGCATCGACATGTCCGAGTACGGCGATGGAACTGTCGGTATCGAGAAGCTTATCGGTATGCCACGCGGCATCGTCGGTAGCGAACGCGGCGGCATTTTGACCGAGCAGCTTCGCGATAACCCGTACACTGTCTTGCTTTTAGACGAAGTCGAAAAGGCGTCGCCGTATCTGATGAACATCTTCCTCCAGGCCTTTGACGAGGGCTGGATTACGGATGGACGCGGGAAGAAGGTTTACCTTTCGGACGCGATCGTCATCATGACGTCGAATCTCGGCTCGGAAAATTTCAAGCGTTACGAAAAGCCGCTCGGTTTTGGCCAAAAGACGCTCGGCGAGATGAAAAACATTCGCCAGGACGTGATGAAGGCCGCCGAAACAAGATTCACGCCGGAGTTTCGAAATCGCATCGACGAGATCATAATCTTCTCGCCGCTGACGATGGACGAGGTCCGCGAGATCGCAAAGCTTTACCTCGCCAAGATCCAGCGCAACATGGAACGCCAAGGCAAGGTCGTCGAGGTCACCGAGGCCGCACTCGATCTGCTTACGGAAAAAGGATTTAGTCCGGCTTATGGAGCCCGATTCCTAAAACGGCATATCGATCAGAAGGTAAAATTGCCCATCACCAACGAATGGAAGGCCTCGATCAAATTTGTCGTCGACGCCGTCGAAGGCGAGATCACCGTCAAACCGGGCGAGGTCTTCAGTCTTAACTAAACCCGGCAGTTATTTTGGGCATCAAAGGCTTCGGTGATATTATTTCGTCGGAGCCTTTACAATTTTGGAGAGCTCATTATGCTGGAAAAATATAGAGCGACAATTCACGGTGATACTATTGAGTGGAAGGATGTTATTCCCGACGAAGTCGCAGCTGACGGCGTCATGGAGGTATACGTCACGCGAGTTGGAGAACCTGCGAATCGCGTTCCTAACGGCCTAAGGGCGATGGCCGCACTGGAGCGTATCGCCGAGAAAGGTGGAATTCAGTCGATAGTCGATCCAGTTGCGTGGCAACGCGAGATCAGAAAAGATCGACCGCTCCCCGGACGCGAATGATCCTTCTTGACAGCAATACCATCATCTACTTCTCTTCACCGGGCTTTTCCGATCACCGCATTCACTATTCGATGTTGGAACTGGCCGCCTCGGTGGTGAGCCGGATCGAGGTGCTCGGTTATCATTCGCTCTCAGTAGATAAGAAGCAAGATTTTGAAGAGTATTTTGACTCGATTGTCGTTCTTGAAATTACATCGGATGTTGTCGAGCGAGCAATTTTATTGCGGCAGGAGAAGAGTATCGGGCTCGGTGACTCGATAATTGCCGCGACGGCTCTGGTCCATGATCTACCGCTTGCGACGCGAAATACCAAAGATTTTAAATGGATAGATTCTCTTACATTGCTAGACCCTTTCGCGGAGAGCGAATGAGAACCTTTGGCTTCCTTTTGCTTCTTGTCGTCTCGAGCATACTGTCAGTCGCGGCCCAGACCCCCGCGGTGGCTGGCGACCCCGCGAAAGCAGCCACCGTCGTCGCAAAGGCCGTTCAGTTGCTCGGGGGCGAACGTTATCTGCAGATCCGTTCGCAGGTTGGCAAGGGCAAATTCAGCGTGCTCCGCGAAGGCGGCGTGGTCTCGTTCCAGTCATTTCTGGACATCATCGTCTTTCCCGACAAGGAGCGAACTGAGTTCAAAGAGAGCGGTTCCCGCACCATTCAGGTCAATAACGGCAACACCGGCTGGATCTACGACGGTGCTCAGGAACGCCTAAAAGATATGACCGAGGCACAGGTTGCTGACTTCAAACGCGGCATCCGCACGAGCCTCGACAACCTGCTTCGCGGCTATTGGAAAGGCGACGGTGAATTGAGCTACATCGGCCGACGCCCGTCAACACTCGGCAAACGCAACGACGTCATCAAGCTGACCTACAAAGACGGCTTCGCCATCGAGTTCGAATTCGCCGACGACGGCACACCCCAAAAATCGATCTACACCCGCACCAACCCCGAAGGCGAAGAGGTCAAAGAAGAAGACCGCTACGCACAATTCATCGAGGTCGGCGGAATTAAGTCACCCTAAATCATCGACCGCTTCACCGGCGGCAAACAATCCTCGCGTATCAATTTCGAATCAATAGAATTCAACAAACCCATCCCCGACTCGATCTTCGCTAAACCGGCAAACGCCAAAGACGCGAAGAAGGAAGCGAAGTACTAATCGAAAATCGGCACAGCCGCTCTTTCATTTGGCCAAT
>JANNWQ010000440.1:0-2418 GCA_031408595.1 Acidobacteriota bacterium
GCCATTTTCTTCAGCATATTTTCTGACAAAATGCTGTGCAAGCGGCAAGATGTCTTCGCGGCGGTCGCGAAGCGGAGGCAATTCGAGCGGGACGACGGAGAGACGGAAGTAGAGATCCTCGCGAAACTGCCCGTTCCTCACCGCTTCTTTAAGATCGACATTTGTAGCAGCGATAATTCGGACATTGACCTTGACCGGCGTCGTATCGCCAACCGGCGTGAATTCCCTTTCCTGGATGACCCGCAGCAAACGCACTTGCGTCTCCGGACGCAGATCGCCGATCTCATCGAGAAAAATGGAGCCGTTGTCCGCAACTTCGAACAAACCTTTCTTTGCCGCGATTGCACCGGTAAACGCACCTCGCGTGTGGCCGAACAGCTCAGATTCGAGCAGTTCCGACGGAATATTGGAGCAATTAACAACAACGAAAGCCTCGTTGTTACGCGGGCTCGACTCGTGGATCGCCTTTGCGACAAGCTCTTTACCTGTGCCACTTTCGCCCGTAATAAGCACGGTCGAGCGGGCTGGGGCGACGCGTTCAACGAGGCGAAAGACGTTCTCCATTATCTCCGAACGGCCTATGAAACCTTCTCGGTTGACGCTGCGAACCATCGCCTGACGGAGAACCTGGCGTTCTTCTTCTTTTCGGCGTTTACGAATTCCCTTCGCGATAAGTGCGATTATCTGTTCATTCTGAAACGGTTTGCGGATGACGCCGGAGGCTCCTTTTTCCCAAGCCGAGATCGCTGTGTCGAATGTCGCATACGCAGTCACCATCAACACTACGGCTTCTGGGTCGATCTTTATCAGCTCCTCAAGCGCCGTCAGCCCGCCCATGCCAGGCATCGATACGTCCATGAGCACAACGTCGAACGAGTTTTGCGAATACGCCTCGACCGCCTCTTCGCCGGTCTTCGCAAGCTCGACCTTATGCCCCGCACCCGAGAGTATCGTCTCGAGCACGTCACGCATGATTTCTTCGTCATCACAAATCAGGATCGAGCCTTTCTTAGCCATAAATTTCAGAGTTTAACGTAAACAGGCTGTGGAGCAAAAACGATGACCGTCGGATCTCAGCGAACTCTGCGTCCTCCTCAGCGTTCTCTGCGTTAAAACTCACTCAACGCAGAGGCCGCTGAGAAGGACGCAGAGTTCGCAGAGTGTGCTTTGTCCTTCATCTTCTTTGGGTTAGGCTCACGTTATGCCCGCTGTTTACGACAAGCTTGCCGCCGGTTACGACCGTGCATTCAAACCGCTCGACGCGATCGGCCTGACGCGGTTGCGTCGAGAGACTCTCGCTCTCCTGCCGGTCGATGGCCCGATCCTCGAGGTCGGTGCCGGAACGGGTGCAAACTTTAAGCACTATCCGTCGTGCAGGACCGCGATCGCGAGCGAGTATTCGATAAAGATGATCGAGATCGCCGCCGGTAAGACGTCGTCGATCCGTCTAGTTCAGGCGAATGCCGAGATTTTGCCGTTTCCCGCAAATCATTTCGATGCAGCATTTGCAACGTTAGTTTTCTGCTCGATACCTGATCCTGCAAAGGCCTTCGCCGAACTCCGCCGCGTGGTCAAGCCCGGCGGCCGCGTGGTCGTTCTCGAACACGTCCGCCCCGACGGCCTCCTCGGCCCGGTCTTTGATCTGATAAATGTCGCGACCGTCGCGATCGCTGAGGACCACTTCAACCGGCGAACAGCCACGATTGCCGCTGACGCGGGATTGAAAGTTGTCGAGGTCAGGAAAAAGATGCTCGGAATTGTAAATCTGATCGTCTGCGAAGTGGATGGCGAGCAATAGAATTAAACATTTACCCCGCTGATGGCGTATCATTTTATCTAGCGCTCGCATCGCTTTTGGCGCGCAAAAACAACTTATGGCAATGTCCAAAACAGCAAAGGTTTTTCTTCTCATCGGCGGTATTGTGCTGGTGTTATTTTTTGTCGGCGTGATCGCCCTTCTTCTCATCGCAGACTCGATGGGCAAACCGACAGTCGCAAATAATAGCGTTCTGGTTCTAAACATCTCGGGTGAATTACCCGACTACGTCGCTGACGAACCGCTCGCCAAAGCCTTTGGTGTGGCCCAGCCGCAATCATTCACGAGCCTTTTGACGCAGCTTCGTAAAGCCAAAGTCGATAACCGAATTGGCGCCGTCTTGCTCGATATCAATTTCCCCGGCATCGGCTGGGGCAAGGCGGATGAGCTTCGCGACGCCGTCAAAGATCTCAGAACCTCCGGCAAACCGGTCTATGCCTACATGGAGATCGGAACGAACAAGGAATATTACATCGCGACCGCCGCTGACAAGATATTTCTGCCGCCGTCAGGTGATATATATATAAATGGCCTTGCCGCCGAGGCGATGTTTTACAAGGGCTCGCTCGACAAACTCGGTGTCGAGGTCGATGCCATCCAGA
>JANNWQ010000441.1:0-12835 GCA_031408595.1 Acidobacteriota bacterium
AGAGCTATCATCGAATCATCAGGAGAAAGTAACGGGTTGTTCCAGAGGCCGGGTTCACCTACGGCCGTGCGGGTGCCGTCCCGCGAATACCAGGCGATCTCACGCTGTTCCACGATCTGTCTTCGAAATGCTATCAGCCCGTTTGCGGCCACGCTAAAATTCGTGCCAGTGTACGTATTGAGGCAGCAAATTTCCGCGATCTTTATCGGCTCGCCCGAAAGCCTGAAGGATTCGGGGTTAAAGGCTTGGGCCATTAGCCCGTCGGGAGAGTTAAAAAAGAGATAGCCGTCGGAGTATTTAGGCTCGGCTCCGTCCGCCCGAATCTCTTTGATCTCAGCCGACTCAAGATTGCCGACAGAAATACCTCCTAACTGTGAATGGCCAAAAAGGAAATGGCGTCCGTCCGGTAAAAAGAATGGCCTGTATCCTTCTTTCTGCGGCAGATCCGAGGGGAGTGATCTGCCATCGGCGTTGACGCGTTTTAGCGGCACGCCCCCTTCGGTCGCAAAAACGATCACGCCGCTGGAATTCCATGTGCCTGCCTTTCTTTGTCCGGTGACATCGCAGATAACTCGCGTCCGTCCGGTAGCGAGGTTGACCGCTCGAAGACGATCATTCGTAAAATAGGCTATCTCGGCCCCGTCTGGCGACCAGAACGGCCCGACCGCACCTTCCGAATCCGCGACCATCTGAGTCTCACCCGTCGCCAGTATCCGCAGCCATAGACGGGGCTTTCCCTTCTCTTGTTCGGCCGTAAAAGCCAGCCGCGAACCGTCCGGCGAAAGAGCGCTGGTCGGTCTCGTCGTCCAGCCCTGCGGACCCGCAACGTCGAGCGAGACAAATGGCGGCGGTGCCGATCCCGGCCTGAGCAATACCCACGCGCCAAACGAGATCAAGATCAGGGTCGATAACCCGGCGGCGATCCATGGAATCCGAGCTTTCCAAGGCGACCTATCCGTGTCAGGCCCGATCGCACTGACCGCAGCCGTCATATTGCTACCCGACGAACTCGTCGGAGTGGACAGCGACTCAAGCGCAAAACCAAGATCATGAGTAGATTGAAAACGCCTTTCGGGTTTCTTTTCCAAACAACGCCTGACGATCCGTTCAAGCGACGGACTTATGTTCGGATTAGATTCCGTCATCTCCGGCGGCTCTTCTTTGACGATCGCCGACATCGTCTCAGCCAGCGATTCCTCCTGAAACGCCCGTCGCCCCGTGATCATTTCGTAAAGGATCAATCCAAACGAAAAGATATCCGAACGATGATCGGTCGAACTCCCGCGAACCTGCTCCGGCGACATATACCCGACCGTGCCCATCACAACACCCGGATCGGTCATCGCCCGCCGCGTAGCATCTTCAGACCCGTGAATGTTGGTGCTAGTCTCGCGCAGTTTAGCCAAGCCAAAATCGAGGATCTTGACGCGTTCATCTTTTGTTACAAAAAGATTTTCAGGCTTCAGATCCCTATGAACGATCCCTTTCTCATGCGCCGCCGAAAGCCCACTGACAATTTGCTGCGCGTATTCGGTGACTTTTCTGAGCGGTATCGAACCTTGGTCAAGACGCTCGCGCAACTCTTCGCCGTCGAGCAGTTCCGAAACGACATACAAAACATCGTCCTGTGTGTCGACATCATAGACCGCGATAATATTCGGATGATTCAAAGCACCGGCGGCCTGAGCTTCCTGCTCAAACCGTGCGACGCGTTCCTTGTCCGCCGAAAAATCCGCCGGCAGGACCTTGATCGCGACGTCGCGTCCGATCTTTGGGTCGCTCGCCCGATAGACCTCGCCCATTCCTCCAACGCCTATCAGCGAGCGGATCTCGAAACTTCCTAGTTTTGTTCCTTCGATTAACGTCATAGAAATTTACAGGACGTGCGTGATCTCAAATTACTTTTCAATTCCTTTGGTTTCTTCGGCCTTTTTAGGTATTTCCGGCTTGCTAAAGTCAGGAAGCGGTTCGCCGAATATATAGTGATTGAACCATGTAAGGTTGTGCATCATAACTGCCCGCATCGATTTTGGTTTTGTAATTCCGTGGCCATAGCCCTTATAAACCACCATCTCAACCGGCACGCGGCGATCCTCCAATCCCTGCCGCAGTTCGTAGGCGTTTGCAATGGGTACGCGTCTGTCAAATTCGCCGTGCTGGATCAGCGTCGGAGTCTTAGCCTGCTTGATATAGGTCATCGGTGACGTTTTCGCATAGATCTCCGGGTCGTCCGCCGGGTCCTCGCCGAGGTACTGGATGGTGAAGGGCGTGATGTCGGTATTGTAGTAATAAGTGGCCCAATTGGAGATGCCAGCACCCACTGAGATCGCCTTGAACCGGTCCGATGATGTTGTCAAAAATGCCGATATGTAACCGCCTTGGCTCCATCCCATGGAAGCGACCTTTTGCGGATCGACCCAACCTTTAGCGATCAGGTGGTCGACGCCTGAGAGCACGTCCCACGCATCACCGACCCCCAAGTTACGCACGTTCAACTGGCGAAATTTCTCGCCATAGCCTGCGCTGCCGCGATAATTGACCTTTAGGATCAAGGCTCCCTTCGCAGCCCAGATGTCTGCCGGATAGTAACGTGCGTCGAGGAGAGTGGGCCGGTCGATACCCGTCGGGCCGCCATGGATAATGCATAGAAGAGGATATTTTTTCGTCGGATCGAAGTTGGCCGGTTTGATCAGAACGCCCTCGATCGTTTCGCCGTCTTTACTTTTCCATGAGATCACCTCGCGGGTCGCCAATGTCAACGACTTGACCTGCTCCGTCATTGTAGTGAGTTTTCTGGGTGCAAAACTACTGGCTGACGTAATGTGTAGCTCATTTAGCGACGTCGGCCCATTTGCGACAAACGCGATGTTTTTCCCGTCGCGAGTAAAGCTATACGATCCCGCGATCAGCTCATCGGGCGACGAAACCCTGTTGATCGCCCCGGTTGCCGCATCGAGCCGGAAAAGGTGAGCGGCTGTTTTCTGCGAGGCCTGGAAATAGATGCCACCCGCATTCCATTCGACAAAACCCGGCTGTTCGTCAAACGAATCTGTTAGCGAACGCGGCGTGCCGCCTTCCGCCGAGACGATGGCGAGGCGCGAATTCGAATGAAAGAACTTAGGATTGCCCATCGCCGACGAAAAAACGATCTGCTTTCCGTCCGGCGACCAGTGCGGATCATTGTCAGGCCCCGCTTGCGAGACCAGCTTTTTGACCGCGTTGTCTGCAAGCGTCAGCGAATAGATGTCCGACGTGGCGCCGTTTATCAGATCACTGTTGACCGAGGCCGCAAATACGATCTGGCTGCCGTCCGGCGACCATTCGAACGAGGCTACCGTAAAATCTTTACTCTTAGTGCGTTGCGTACCCGTTAGCGGCTCCGCCATGGCCTTTTCGACCTCAAACGTCCACAGCTGGACGAACGTATATTCCTTGCGCGTCACCTCAAAACCGCCCAGATACTCGGTACGTTCCTTTACTGCTTTGCTGTCGAGGTCACTGGTCGTGTACGCGATACTTTTACCGTCTCGCGACCAGCCGTAGCTGTTGACCCCATTCTCGGTTTTCGTCAACTGAACGGCCTCACCGCCGCCCGGGCGGATCGCGAAGATCTGATTCTTGTCGCCAATGCGACTGCTAACAAACGTGAGAAGCTCGCCATCAGGTGACCACTGGGCACCGCCCGCCGACTTCTCACCGCGTGTCAGTTGAAACGGCTTACCGCCGGACGTATTGACCACCCATATCTGGCTGACATAAGCGTCTTGCTTCCAATCGGTTTCGGTCACAGTGTATGCGACCCACTTGCCGTCCGGCGAGATCCGGGCCCCGCTCAAGGTTTTGACATTGAGCAGGTCGTCAATTGTTGGCACACGGGTTTGACCCAGTCCAACGGCCGAAGCAACGATGCCGAGTAAAAGTAAACCGACTATGCGTCTGAGCATTCTGATTTTCATAATGTTAATAGTCGACGAGGAGCCAGCGGAGCTTGTGTCTACGCGGTCGGTCCGTTTCGTCAGTGTTATTTCCTAAGGTCCCCCGCCCAGTTGAGCACGAGCGTCAGGGGCTGTGAATTAACAGTATCCGCGAGAGTGTTGACCATAAATCGCTGACCATCTCGCGTCGGAACGTAATTATTTCGATCGTCAACAATACCGGATACCGGCACGGACGTTTGGAAAAGAATTGCGGGCCGACCGGGGTCGATCGTTGCTCCGCCGCTGACCGTAACGGCCATCAGGTTTCGATCCGGGGCCAGGTAAAATATTTCTTTTCCATCATTGCGCCATTGAGCCTGATCGCCACCGTTCGTCGAGATCTGCCATTTGCCGCTGCCAATCGGAAAGCTCTGTACATACACCTCAGACCTTCCCGTTTCATCGGACGTATATGCGATCCATCGCCCGTCAGGGGAAAACTGAGAATGGGTCTCCTGAAAATCGCTACTGAGATATACGAACGGTTTCGGTTCGCCCGTCATCGGCAATATCCACAGATCGAACTTTGTCTTAGGGCCGCCGTTCGCTTCATACGAGAGATATTTACCGTCGCGCGACCAACTGTCCGGGTATTGATTTGCCGCTCCGCTCAATACGAGCTCGTCGTTTCCTGCCCCGCTCGACGCCTTTCGATAGAAATCGCTGTTCCCCGACCTGCTTGAAAAGAAAACCACATGGCTTTCGTCCGGAGAAAACACAGAGGACCCCTCACTCTCGGAACTAAAGGTCAGCCTGGTTGTGCTGCCCCGCACCATGTCAAGCAAATATATGTCAGCCAATGCCGAGCCTTCTTGCCTGGCAAATAGGACTTTTTTTCCATCCGCCGAAAGTGATGGTTCGTGATAATCGCCGGGCTCCGTTACCGCCTCAAGAGCCTTGCCGGACCGGTCGAACCATGTCAAACGTGTGGTCTGCCGGTCGCCGGTCCTATAAATGAGGTTTCCGGTCGAGGCTGAAAAAGCACCGTATCCGGTGGGCCCGGCCTCACCCGGAAATGACGAAACCCCTTGAACGAGGGTTATAGCCTCCCCGGACAGCGTTAGCTTAGCGGCGTCGAAGGCTTGGGCCATCAGCGTCGATTCCCTAATGAACAAAAGATAGCCCTTGCCCTCGGCCTCGGTATAAGTACCGGTTACCGCGGTAGGCAACAGGAATTTGGGTTCTTTAGCGTCAAGGGAAGACGCATAAAGACCTTGTTGCTCCGTCTGGCTTCCGCGTCCGAAATAAATGAAGTGTTTGCCGTCTGGCAGGAACGTGGGCCACCGATGCGACGTCTGTCCGCTCGGTGCGTCTAATGCCGTTGCCTCGGCAACCGTGCCGCCGGATGCAGAAACGCGCATGAGGGGTGAAAGAGTATTTGGGGCAAACAATATCGTTCCATCCGGTGCCCAGGTGCCGCCCCGCGGGTCTGTCGACGCCTCTGCTAATGTCTGTGACGGCCCGCCCGCCACGTCGATCTTGCGAAGCTTGTTACCTGCAAAAAACCCGACAGAACGGCTGTCCGGTGACCAAAAGGGGAAAGAGGCCCCCTCCGTTCCGGCAAGCATCCTTGACTCCGCTGAAGCAAGCGGCCGTATCCAGAGAGATGTGACACCGGCAGTGCCTACGGTAATAAAAGCGACCTGCTGGCCGTCCGGCGAGATAGCCGAAGCCTCTGCGAAACTGGTTTTGTCCGGCGGCGCAAGGGAAAACCTCATTGTAGGATTCCGCGGCTCGACCCGGCGCAAATACAACGCCGACATCACCACTGTCGTCAATAAAAACAGCGCGGCTATACCCCATGCAAGACGGCCGGGCCACGCGGATCCTGCGGCAGGTTCGTCGACCAGAGCCCGGGCGGTTGTCGTGAGATTTGTTCCCGATGAGCTTGTGGGTGCTGACATTGCCTCAAGTGCAAAGCCAAGATCATGTGCGGAATAAAAGCGTTGCGCTGGTTTTTTCTCGAGACACCGCCGCATCAGTTTCTCAAAAGACGGCGGTATCTTTCGATTTTCTTCTTCAAACTCTGGCACGTCCTCTTTTAGGATCGCATTCATCGTTTCGACGACCGAGTCACCCTGAAAGGCCTTGCTGCCAGATAGCATTTCGTAAAGGATGACTCCAAAGCTGAATATATCCGAACGATGATCGGTCATCTGCCCGCGAACCTGCTCCGGCGACATATACCCGACCGTTCCCATCACAACGCCCGGATCGGTCATCGCTCTGCGTGTTGCATCTTCGGATCCGTGGATACTAGTGCTAGTCTCGCGCAGCTTTGCGAGCCCAAAATCAAGGATCTTGACCCGATCATCCTTTGTGATAAATAAATTCTCGGGCTTCAGATCGCGATGAACAATACCTTTCTCATGTGCGGCCGAAAGCCCGCTGACGATCTGTTGGGCGTAATCCGTGACTTTTCTGAGTGGAATTGAGCCCTCGTCAAGACGCTCGCGAAGCTCCTCGCCGTCAAGAAGTTCGGCAACGATAAACGGCGAGCCGTCGTGTTCGCCGATGTCGTAAACGGTGAGGATGTTTGGGTGATTGAGTGCCGACGTGGCCTTTGCTTCCTGCTCGAAACGCCGCAGACGGTCTTCGTCTTTCGACATTTCCGCCGGCAAGACTTTAATGGCTACCTCGCGATCAAGCCGCGAATCATGGGCTTTATAAACCTCGCCCATTCCACCTGCTCCGATCTTGGAGATGATCTTGTATTGATTGATAACCGTTCCGTTTTCCATCTTTTATTTTCTATTCTAGGATCCCGAATCGTCTGACCAATTCCTTGAATCGCGGGTCGTCTCGCATACCAACGAAGGTAAAATCAGTTCTTAGCCGGAAAACATCTGCCGAACGTTCTTCATATGCCTTGTTCAAGTATTTTATGACTTTATCTTTGTCTTTTCCCCAACAGTAGGCTTTGGCAATTTCATATGGTTTTGTGTATCCATTAGGGTCTTTTGCCTGCCTGGCATTCAGAAAACTAAGGTCAATTTCCTGCTTCGCGCGTCCAAAACTCTCCCACCCGCCTTTTTCAAAAGAATCCTTCAATCTATGAATCTCTTCGGGCTTGATTTCTTTAGCGAACCGATAGCCATTCAAATATGCTTCGACAGCTTGTTGGTATTTTCCTTGTGCGGCGTAAGTATTCCCTATATCGTCATTAATACGTTGATCGGAAAACAGCTCGATTATTTTTTGATATTGCCTGATGGCTTCGTCATATTTTCCGTTGAATTGAAAAGCGTCTCCAAGATTCCAGATGATGATCTTTGAAAACGGGTCGAGTTCGGCAGCCTTTGACGTTTCTCTTAACCCATCGTCCAGCCGTCCCCATCCCGCGACGGACACTTTCATTCATCTGCATCACCCCGTTGTCCGATTTGCCGATATGTATCTCCGCAACTCCGCGTCGAACCATTGAAAAAACTGGCCGTTCGTGAAAATAGCCCAATATCTCAAACCCATGCCTGTCGCGGTAATATGCAGCCGTTGCGACCACGTCGGGTACGACAAATCGAGGGGCGATACCGTTGAATTTCGGGCCATTCCCCGTAAGCCTAGCTGTCCGCGATCATCATCAGGCCGATGTCCTCGACCGATGTCGTTTTCGGGTTGACCTCGCCAACGATCTTGCCTTCGCGCATGATGAGCAGTCGATCGGCGAGTGCCGTAACTTCCTCTAATTCAGCAGATACAAGCAACACAGCGGAACCGGCATCACGAAGCCCGATCAGTTTTTTATGGATGAATTCGATGGCTCCGATATCGACGCCGCGGGTTGGTTGGGAAACGAGGAGTAGCTTTGGATTGAGGCCGAATTCGCGACCGATTATAAGTTTTTGCTGATTGCCGCCGGAGAGCGATTTAGCGGGTTGGGTTGAGTCGCCCGGCCGAACATCAAAATTGTCGATTATCTCGCCACAGCGTTTGCCTATGGCAGAGGAACTCATGATGCCAGTCGATGCCGTGATGGGCGGCCGATAATGAACGCCTAAGATCGAATTCTCTGTCAGCGCCGAGCCTAGCAAAAGGCCGCGTTTGTGCCGGTCCTCCGGGATGTGTGCGATACCAAGCTCCTTCAGTTCCCTCGCTGAACACGTCGTCACGTTCTTCCCGTCAAATTTGACGCTTCCGCCGGTCGGCTTTGCTAAACCAGCGAGTGCCTCGATAAGCTCGGTCTGGCCGTTCCCCTCGATACCGGCGACGCCGACGATCTCGCCTGCTTTCACGGAGAACGAAACGCCATTTAACGACACTCCGTGTTTGCCGCCGACACGCAGATCTTTGACCTCAAGCACGGTCGCGGTGGGTGATGCATCTGTCTTTTCGACTCGAAGCAGAACGTCTCGTCCCACGATCATTCGAGCCAGGTCTTTTGCACTTGTTTCTGCGGTGTTTACATGACCAACAGTCTTGCCGTCACGCATCACGGTTACTTCGTCCGAGATGGCGAGCACCTCGTCGAGTTTGTGCGTGATGATGATGATCGTTTTGCCTTGTTCCTTCATCCGGCGAAGGATCGCAAAGAATTCCTCGACCTCCTGCGGCGATAGAACAGCAGTCGGCTCGTCGAGGATCAGCATCTTGGCATTGCGGTAGAGAGCTTTGAGCAGCTCGACGCGTTGCTGCTGGCCGACGGAGAGGTCTTCAATGACTGAACGCGGATTTACGCCTAGCTTTAGTTCGTCCGAAAGTGCCTGAATATCGGCGTTCGCCTTCTCAAGATCAAGGCTCGCCGCTGTACCGGTCTCTGCACCGAGAATGATGTTCTCCGCCACCGTCATCGTATCGACCAGCATAAAATGCTGATGCACCATGCCGATACCAAGCGCGATCGCGTCATGTGGATTCCTGATCGTAACCGCATTGCCATTGAGCGAGATCTCGCCGCCGTCCGGAGTGTAGAAACCATAAACGATCTTCATCGCCGTCGATTTCCCCGCTCCATTCTCCCCCACGAGCGCATGGATCGTGCCCCTATTAACGGTCAACGAAACGTCCTCATTAGCAACACAATCGCCGAAGGCTTTTTTGATGTTTTTGAGTTCAAGCATGATCAAATTTCTCCGTATTTGCGCCGGAGTTTGTTTTCCAGCGACCGCGAAACATAAAAGCCGGCTTGCTTGAGGTTGTCAAATGATACGAGAAAATCGATTAGGTCAGCTTTGTGAGCAAGCTCCAGTAAACCGAGAGTGCCTAGTACCCTGAGCCCACGTTCAATCGCAACCTCCCTTCCCGCTAGGTCATCAATGAGTATGCCGTCCGCAGCCAGTTCTTCAGCCAACAATATTGCTTCTCGTTCGCCGGGATCGATTTCAAAGAGTAACGGATCGATAATTCCGGTTGACGCCCTTACGCTCAACCAAGACGGCACCACAGATAGATAATCTCGAATATCGTCCGGCGCGTTGCTATGCTGTAGCTCCTGAAAAACGACTTCCGGAATAACTATGCTACCGAGAAGACGAGGTAATAGTTCAATCTCATCAATCAGAATCAGATAGTGAATCGGAGTTGTGTCCGAGACAACAATCATCGCCCCAGAAGCTCCTTCAGAGTTTCACTCTCCCGCTCTAGATCTTCCATCGAATAGTTGACCCATGGAATGTCGTGCTGGGCTAGAAACTGATGAACCTCGAACCTCGTTTCAAATCCTAGGATCCGGCGCACCTGATAGAGGGTTAGTTGCCCCGACTTAAATCCCTCGATTGCAACAGCCTCCAGTACTTCTCTCGAAACGTCGGGATTTCCGTGTCGAAAAACACTATCAGGAATGTTTATTTCTAAATTCATAGGAATATTTTTAGTCTACCCCCCGTCCACTAATTCGCCATCGCATCCGTCACCTTGATCTCGCCCGAGCCGATTTTTGTGCGGGCTTCTTCGACCTTCAGGATGACATCCGCAGGGATCAACGCTCTGTTAAAATTGTCCATCGCGTATGCGACGCCGTCTTTATCGAGGCCGAAGACGTGAAAGCCGCCGCTGAATTTCCCCGCGAGGATCTCTTTGACAACGTCGTAAACCGCATTATCGACACGCTTAACCATCGAGGTGAGCACAAATCCGGGCTTGACGCCGTTCTGGTTGGAGTCGACGCCGATGACAAAACGATTTGCTTCGCCCTGCGCATTTTTGCCGTATTGCTCGACCGCGTCGAATGCTCCAAGGCCGGAATTTCCGGCGGCCGTGAAGATCACATCGGCACCTTTTTCGATCTGAGCGAGCGAGAGTTCCTTACCTTTGCCGGGATTATTCCAGGCACTGTCGTTGACGCCGACGAAGTTGTCAATGACCTTGATCTGCGGATTAACCGACCGGGCACCTTCGGCGTAACCCGTTTTGAATCTGTGAATTAGCGGAATATCCATGCCCCCCAGAAAGCCGATCGTTCCGGTCTTCGATTTGGAAGCGGCGATCATTCCGACAAGATATGAGCCTTCATGCTCGCGAAAAACGAGCGAAGCCACATTCTTGAGCGGCGTTTTCCCGTCGGCCTCAAAGATGACGCCGTCAACGATCGCGAATTTGTTGTTTGGATAGTCGAGAGCGACCTTTTGCATGATCGGTCCCTGGGCAAAGCCGACGCCAATCACGAGATCGAAGTTCTTCTCGGCAAAGGCCCGCATCGCCGGTTCGATCGAAGTCGGATTGCCGGGCTCCACATCGTAAAGGCAAATTGGCAGATCTTTCTCGGCACGCTGAACGCCTTCCCAAGCGGCGGCGTTAAACGACCGGTCATTCTTGCCTCCGATGTCGAAAACGATGCCGACCTTGATCTCGCAGCCCTCGCGTCTCGCCTCGGTTCGATGCGTGCACGACGCGGCAAAACATACCAAAAACACGATCGCGAGTCCTAATAGATTTCTTCGCATCATAAGAGTTTAGACCACCGCTCTTATCAAATTAGCTGTCCTGGGGATGTCCTTCGATATTCTATATGCCCGTGCGAGGCTTTCGCTAATGGCCTCGCCTTGGGTCGCTTTGCGGCAGTAGATCACGCCAAGCTCGTCGCCCTTGTGCACGCGGTCACCAATCTTGAGCGTCGAAGCATAACCGACCGCATGATCGACTCCATCCTCGGCTCTTAAACGTCCACCGCCCAGTGAGCAAACTGCGTTTCCGACAACAAGTGTATCGACATCAGAGACATAACCACCTGTCAGAGCGACCACCGGCACCTGCTTTAAGCCCTTCGTCAGCAACATTACCGGTTTGTCGCAAATGGCGGGATCGCCGCCCTGGAGTTCAATGTTCTTACGAAATCGCTCAAGTGCATCGCCCGATTCGATAGCCTTGCCGAGCTTAAATCTCGCATTCTCAGCCGATGCCGCCATCTTTGTCTGGACAAGCATAGGGGCGGCAAGCTCGATCGAAAGGTCGAGCGTCGGCCGCATAGCGTCGTCAGTCTCGCCTCGCAAAATCTTGATACATTCGTACACCTCCAGCGCATTCCCGACGTATTTGCCGAGCGGCTGGCACATATCTGTGATGAGCGCCTGCGTCTTCACGCCAAAAGTGCGGCCGGTTTCGACCAGTGCGTGGGCCAGCTTGAGCGAATCAGCATATTTCTGGATAAACGCCCCAGAGCCTGTCTTTACATCTAGAATTAGCGCGTCGAGGCCCTCAGCGAGCTTCTTGGACATGATCGAAGCGACGATCATCGGAATGTAAGGCACAGTCGCGGTAGCGTCGCGCAATGCGTAGAGTTTCTTATCGGCCGGTGCGATCTGATCCGTCTGCCCGATCAGGCCAAAGCCGCACTTTTTCATCACCTTCTTGAGTTCGACGAATGAGAGGTCAACTTTGTATCCGGGAATGGACTCGAGCTTATCAAGCGTTCCGCCCGTGTGTCCAAGACCGCGGCCCGAGATCATCGGGACGGCGACACCACAGGCCGCCACTACCGGAGCGATTATTAGCGACGTTTTATCGCCAACACCGCCGGTCGAATGTTTATCAGCCTTCGGCGCATCAATATCGGAGAAATCCATTATCGTCCCCGAATTGAGCATTGCACCTGTGATCGAATACTGTTCGCGTCGATTGAGTCCGCGAATAAATATCGCCATCACTAGCGCCGATATTTGATAATCCGCCCAACTGCCATCGACAACGCCTTCGATAAATGACGTGATCTGCTCGTCGGACAGAGCTTTGTTATCACGTTTTGTGGTTATTATTTCTTGAGGGCGCATAATGTCAGGCCTAGAACGAATGTAACCGAAGTCTTGGCGGCTTCATGTAATTACATCAAATCGGTGTTACCATTTTCGCACAGAAATGATTTGATTTAAACGCAGAGACCGCTGAGCACGCAGAGCAGAAAGAATCAGAGCCAACTGCCCGCCGCCTTTTCTCTGCGTCCTCTGCGATCTCTGCGTTTAATTACTTTCTTGGATTACCAAAACGATCGCCTGTGCCTTTACCGCTAGTCGCTCGCCGACGGAATCGACGGCCTCCCCCGTCTTGGCCTTGACGCTTACGCAATCGATGTTGATACCCATTGCATCGGCAAGATTTGCTCGCATCGCGTCGATATGCAACCGCAGCTTTGGTTTTTCTAGATCGACCACAGAATCGAGATTCGCGACCGCGTAACCTTTTTCCTTGATAAGATCGACCGCGTATCGCAGAAATTGCGAGCTTTCGGCATTTCGCCAACGCTCTTCGTCGTTTGGAAAATGCGAACCGAGATCGCCGAGAGCCAAGGAACCGAGCACAGCGTCAGTCGCCGCATGCATCAGCACATCAGCATCGGAATGCCCGTCGGCACCGAGGTCGGACTCGATCGTAACGCCACCAATAACGAGCGGTCGCCCAGCGACCAACCGGTGTATGTCGGTTCCAAATCC
>JANNWQ010000442.1:0-2213 GCA_031408595.1 Acidobacteriota bacterium
GGCGTGACGCAGCATATTGAAGCAGTGGCGACGATACAGGATATTGTCAATCTGCACCTGCTTCTCGGAGCGATCGGCCGGCCGGGTGCGGGGCTGTGTCCGGTTCGCGGCCATTCGAACGTACAGGGCGACCGCACGATGGGCATCTGGGAAAGGATGAATCCCGTTTTTCGCGAGAATCTTGAACGAGAATTCAACTTTTCGGCGCCGGAACACGACGGCTTGAACACAGTCGAATCGATCGCCGCGATGGCGGACGGTCGTGTAATAGTGTTCTTCGCGATGGGCGGGAATTTTGCGGCTGCGTCACCCGATACGGATGCGGTGACGGCGGCTCTGAAAAGCTGCGACCTGACGGTTCAAGTTATTACAAAGCTAAACCGCACAGCTCTCACATCCGGCAAAACGTCGATTATCTTGCCGTGCCTCGGCCGTACCGAGATCGATTTGCAAGTAGGCGGGGAGCAGTTTGTCTCGACCGAGAGCACGATGCTCAATGTTCAGATGTCGCGTGGCATTTTCGAGCCCGCGTCCGAACATCTTCGCAGCGAAATTTGGATAGTATGCGAGCTTGCTAAAGCTACGCTCGGCGAGCGGACGACCGTGGACTGGGACGCGATGGCCGGAAACTATGATCAGATCCGCGATGCGATCTCTCGGGTCGTGCCGGGATGTGAGAATTATAATGAACGCATTCGCGAGGACGGCGGGTTCTACATGCCAAATCCGGCGAATGAAGGTCGGTTTACGACGCCTTCGGGCAAGGCATTGTTTCGGGCGAGTAAATTATCAAAGATCGACTTACGTCCCGGGCGCTTGTTTCTGACGACGATACGTTCACATGACCAATTTAACACCACGATCTACGGTCTCGATGATCGTTATCGCGGTATCACCGGCGGGCGGCACGTGATCTTTATGAACGAGCAAAACATTGCAGATCTCGGCCTGACGGCGGGAGAGATGGTCGATATTACCAGCCATTTCGACGATGGCGAACGGCATGTTAAAGGCTTTGCCGTTGTGCCGTACGAAATTCCGGTCGATTGTGCGGCGGCGTACTTTCCCGAGGCAAATCCGCTCATCGCTCTCGGCAGCTTTGCAAAACGCAGCTTCACGCCGACTTCGAAGTGTGTAATTGTCTCGGTTCGGGCGGGTCGGCAGGGATGAATGTTGATCCATACATATTGATCGGTGGAGCATCGAGGCGTTTTGGCCGTGATAAGGCTACGTTTGAATTTGAGGGCGAAACGCTCGCGGCACGGGCTGTTCGCGTTGCCGAAAATGCTCTGGCCGATTCAACTGCTATTTTCATAGCGGCCGGTGCCGATCAGTTTGACTCGCTCAACCAGCGGCCTACCATCTCAGATACGATCCCGGCTCTTGGTGCGGTTGGTGCGGTAGGTACCGCCCTCGCTCACGCCTCAGCAGAATGGACGTTTGTGCTCGCGTGCGACCTACCCTTCGTTTCGGAAGGCTTCATTCGTCTCATGGCATCCCTTACCGCTGCTGAGTACGACGTTATAATTCCGGTTCAGCCGGACGGCAGGTGGCAGCCGCTGTGTGCTTTTTATCGTACGACTACGTGCTGCGACGTTCTCCAGCGGGCCTCGCGAGATCGCGAAAACGTGCCATCTTTGCGGTCGATCGTCGACGGTCTGAATGCCCGGATCCTCAGTTTTGCCGAGTACTCGTTGCTCGATCATGCGGAATATCTTTTGCAAAACATCAACGAGGATGCCGATCTCGCGCGTCGTCCCTGATTTCAAGATGTATTTGTGGCAGAATAGTTGAAATGGAGATCGCTCTCGACAAACTCAAGGAAGAATGCGGGATCTTCGGCATTTTTGGCAATGACGAGGCCTCGACTCTGACTCAACTCGGGTTGTTTGCTATGCAGCATCGCGGGCAGGAGGCTTGCGGGATCGTGTCCTGCGATGACGGTGAGCTCAACCAGTATCGCGAGATCGGGCTCGTTGCCGACGTGCTTAACGTCGATGTTCTAAAACGGCTCACGGGTAGCAGTGCCATTGGGCATACGCGATATTCAACGGCGGGCAAGAATACGATCGACGAGGTGCAGCCGTTTTCGGTCACCTGTCAGCACGGCCAGATCGCGGTTTGTCATAATGGTAATCTACCTTTTGCCAATGCCCGCCGCCGTGAGCTCGAACGCGATGGTGCTATTTTTTCCTCCACATCTGATACCGAAA
>JANNWQ010000443.1:0-7198 GCA_031408595.1 Acidobacteriota bacterium
GAGCAGTAGCTGGTGTCCTCAGTCTGCGCGTGTTAGCCTCGCCGACGGACGTTTGCTTGTCTAACATATCGCGACAAACATTTGGCAGGAACCAATGGACTTTAAGAGATTTTTCAAGCGTCGTAAAGCAGTCGAAAGTTCCGCTCTAAATGAAGAACAACCGGTCACGGTCGCCTTTGGGCCCTGCTGTTTTTGCGGCAGTGATATTGGGGCGACCGAGACCGACCCGTGTTCGGTGACGGTTGAAACGGTGGCGGGTAAATGGCAGGTTTGGTATTGTCATGCCTCGCATCGCCGCAGATACCTATATGGATTTGTCGGCAGCTCACTTTTAGTAACATCTGGACACGGGCGGCTTGACAAAATAGACCTTCGCCCATAAACTCTAAAGTTTGTTTTTATTGTATTGATATTGAGTAATTTTTTATGGCTAATCATAAATCAGCAGAGAAACGCGTAAGGCAAAATGCCAAGCGCAATGAGATCAACCGCAGCAACCGTTCAAAACTGCGCACTTCGATTAAGAAGTTGCGTACCGCTGTCGCTATTAGCGACAAAACAGGAAGCATTGAGCTTCTCAATCCAACAGTCTCGATGATCGATAAAGCGGTCAACAAAGGCATTATCCACAAGAACACAGCCGCGAGATACAAATCGCGCCTCACCAAACACGTAAACGATCTCGCTTAGTTTCTCATTTTTAATATAACGCTCTAAATACAATTAAGGCGGGCCGATATTTCGGTCCGCTATTTTTTTGCGTCTCATCATCTCGGCGTTCTCTGCGTACATCTCAGCGGCCTCTGCGTTAAACCGATCTCAACGCAGAGACCGCTGAGAAATGACGCAGCGGTTCGCAGAGAAGATGATGAACCGCTTGGTTTCGTTCCAGAACTCCGTTTCTGCTAAACTCCTCAAAATGACCGAGACCCGCCACTTCCGATACTTCGACCTGATAATGGCCGCATTCGTGGCTGTTTTACTGTGCTCGAATCTGATCGGCGTGCATAAAGTCTCATCCGTAAATCTACCTTTCTACGGCGAATACATCTTCGGCACCGGTGTTCTCTTCTTCCCGCTCAGCTATCTTTTCGGCGATATTCTGACGGAAGTTTACGGCTACGCACGTTCGCGAAAGGTGATATGGGCCGGCTTTGGAGCATTGATATTCGCCTCGCTGATGGCATACGCGGTCACGAGTCTTCCGGCGGCGAATACAATGTCCGCCGAGCAACAGGCAGCGGTAAATCTCATCTTCGGCCAAACCTGGCGTATCGTCGCCGCGTCTCTCCTCGCATTCTGGGCTGGCGAATTTGTAAATTCTTTCGTCCTCGCCAAGATGAAACTGCTCACCGCAGGCAAATATCTCTGGACCCGAACCATTGGCTCGACGTTCGCCGGCGAGGCTGTCGACAGCCTCATCTTCTACCCGCTCGCCTTCCTCGGCGCCTGGTCGACCGAGCAGGTCATCGCCGTAATGATCGGCAATTATTTCCTTAAGGTTCTCTGGGAAGTCCTCGCGACACCCTTCACGTATAAGATCGTCAGCTATCTAAAACGCGTCGAGCATGAGGATTACTTTGATAAGGACACTAACTTTAATCCATTTACTCTCAAAACTTAGTTCGAGTGTGTTCTTTAGAACCAATGAGTGCGAGCAAAACACAAATTGACCGTTTAGGTGAGCGTCTAAAGTCCGGGGCAGTGACCGATCAGGATTTGACCTTACTCGATGAGTTTCGTCGTTCCCACGGAGACGCGTATCGGCTGACCATTCAGTTGCTCCGAGATCATTTGGATATGGCCCCTTCTGGCCGACCAGCCAAATCAACGACTTCGATAATCGACAAACTCCAAAGAGAGAGCCTTCGCCTGACCCAGATGCAGGACATTGCTGGTTGCCGAGTTATTGTTAGCGACAGTGACTGGCAATCGAGTGTCGCCGAGACGTTAATGGACCATCTTGAGAAAAGCGGAATCTCGGGGACGATGGTTGACAGACGTATCAGTCCGAGCAATGGATATCGGGCAGTTCATATTGTCGCGTTTACACTTGAGAGGCACGTTGAAATTCAGGTCAGAACCGAGCTTCAGCACCGATGGTCTGAACTTTCCGAGGTTTTGGCAGATAGTCTCGACCATAAGATCAAATACGGCGGCGGCCCGACCGAGATTCAGAATGTCCTGATGAAAGCATCGCGTTTGGTAACAGATCATGAGAGAGACGAGGCCACCTTGCAGTCGTATTTACAGTCACTTTCGGGTGACTACGAAATGGCTAGTAATACGAAGGAGATTGCTGAGCGTAAGGCGATGCTGGAGAAAAATCGTATGGCGTTGCTCGACGGATTTGATAAGATAATCACGGATGTGATCTTGGAGGCCGACCAGAAATGATTTTTTTGATCGAATACAACAGAAACGAAGGTAAGAAAGTGACATTCAAAACCTTCGATTCCTCGGAAAGGAAGGCTGCTGAGGTTGCTCGTCTAAAGTTAGAACTGACTCTAAACAGCCGCGGGATCGACAACGAAGTAGTTTTGTTGGAGGCAAACAGTGAGACGGCTCTTCGCAAGACTCACCGTCGTTATTTCGAGAATTTGGGACATTTGGTTCCCGCTTAGCCGATGCCCTTGCGTCTCGACACGCCGATCATCGAACTTTATCGCAACAACGTCGCGAAGCTCACCTCCGCGATGTCGCGAAAGTTCGCCGTCGCGCTTGCCACGCCGGCCGCGAAGACCAATGTTGATTTAGTCACCGTCGAGGACCTACTAAATTACTTCCCTGCCCGCTACGAAGACCGCTCGAATTTTCTCTCCATCGACCAGATCGAACCCGGCATGGAAGCGGCTGTCGAACTATATGTGCGAAATTCCGGCGGCATTCAAGTCGGCAAGAATCGTGCTCGTGGTAAGCCGCCGCTTTTTATTTTCGAGATCACCGGAGGCGATCTGCAACGCCAGCAAAAGCCCGTGACGGTCAAATGGTTCGTCTCAGGAAAGGGAGCGAGCGACATCGTCAACTGGTACCGCGACCGCTTCCCCCGCGGCACACGCCTCGTAGCCTACGGCCTCTGGGACGAAGACACCCGCGGCCAGATGTTCCTAAAAATAGCAAAACCCGAAGAGATCGAGATCCTCCAGTCAGAACCACCTGCGGTAGCGGGTGGTTTAACGCAACCTGCTCTGACGTCAGAACTAAGCGAGCCGCTGCTCAGTCAAACGACCGAGAAACCGCGAGTTCAATCTCCCGCTATCGCAGGTGGTTCTGACTTGGATGAAGACGCTCTCGACCCCGCACTCGCAACCATCCACACCGGCCGCGTTCCGATCTACCGCAAACTCGGCCAGTTCCAAACAAAACGCCTCCGCGAGATCGTCCACAGCGTGATCGCGGAACTCGATTTGGATTCGATCGCCGACGAGATGCCATCGGACTTATTGGAACGCCACAAACTGATCCCGCGTTCCCAAGCTCTCGCCGAGCTGCACTTCCCGCCCGAGGGAACGTCTGTCGCCGATTATGAGATGTTTCGCAGCCAAGCACAGCAACGGCTGATCTTCGACGAATTTTTCTGGCTCTCGTTCGCTATGCAACTACTTCGCGGTGAACGCCAAAAAGAACCGAAAGGCACGGTCATCGAGATAGGCGACGCAACTAAAGAGCGGCTCAAGAATATTCTGCCCTTCACGCTCACGGGTGCTCAGAAAAAGGTTGTCGGCGAGATCTTCGCAGACCTCAAATCCGACGCTCCGATGAATCGTCTCATCCAAGGCGATGTTGGGAGCGGCAAGACGATCGTGGCGTTTCTGGCAATGTTCGCGGCGATGGAGAATAGATATCAGACCGCGTTGATGGCACCGACCGAGATACTAGCGGCGCAGCATTTCCGGAATGCCCTGAAAATATTTGCGGACACCGGCTACCAAATCGAAATGCTTATTGGCAGCACGAAAGTAGCCGAGAAACGCAGAATTTATGCCGCACTCGCTTCGGGCGAAATTCACATGATCATCGGCACCCACGCCATCATTCAGGAGAGCGTAAGTTTTGATCGGCTCGGCCTCGCCGTCATCGACGAACAGCATCGCTTCGGCGTGATGCAGCGTGCTCAGATCAAGGCGGCGGGTAAAAATCCCGATATTTTGGTTATGACCGCAACGCCTATACCACGCAGCCTGGCGATGACCGTTTATGGCGATCTTGATGTTTCGATCATTGATGAATTGCCGCCCGGCCGCACGCCGATCAAGACAGTTGTCTGCGGCGAAGACAAACGCGAGGGCGTTTATCGTGGCATCGATCGCGAGATCAAGCTCGGCCGCCAAGCCTACGTCGTCTATCCGCTCATCGAGGAATCGGCCAAAACCGACCTCAAAGCCGCTACCGTGATGTACGACGATCTGCGTTTGCGAGTCTTCCCGCAGTACACCGTGGGATTGCTTCATGGCCGCATGAAATCTGCCGCGAAAGAAGAGATCATGCGTGAATTTGTCGCGGGCCGTCTCGACATTCTTGTCTCAACAACGGTGATCGAGGTCGGAGTCGATGTGCCAAACGCCTCGCTGATGGTCATCGAACACGCCGAGCGTTTTGGCCTTTCGCAGCTTCACCAGCTTCGCGGACGCGTCGGTCGTGGTGCCGATCAGAGCTACTGCGTCCTGCTCGCCGACTACAAACGCACCGCCGTCGCCAAAGAACGCCTCGGCATAATGGAGCAAACGTCCGACGGATTTAAGATCGCCGAAAAAGACCTCGAGATTCGCGGCCAGGGCGAGATTCTCGGCACACGCCAATCCGGCATCCAGTCCTTCCGCCTAGCAAACATCGTCCGCGACCTGGACGTACTCGTCGCTGCACGCAAAGAAGCCGAAGAATACCTCACCATCCGCCGCCTCTCGCCCGAGACTTCCGCCATGGTTAAACGTGCCCGCTCCGACAAAAATGTTGCTCTCGCAAGCATCGGATAACTTGTCTTTGCCCGCAAGGGGTTGATTGTCTAAACTCAAAGGAATAATGAACCACAGATAAATACAGATTCACACAGATATTATTATTCTTATCTGGGTTCATCCGCATTTATCTGTGGTTTATTTTCTTTTTTCCTGAGAGCGTTCCTATGCGAGTCATTTCCGGCCTCTATCGCGGCCGCGTGCTTAAGAGCCCGCCTGACAACAAGACACGTCCCACATCCGACAGGCTTCGGGAAACTCTATTTAGCGTGCTCGCACCGCAGATCAGTGAAGAAACGAGATTCTTGGATCTGTGTGCAGGAACCGGAGCGATCGGCATCGAGGCTTTGTCGCGAGGTGCGGCGTTCGTGACTTTTGTCGATAGATCGAAAAAATCCTGTGCATTGATCGAGGAAAATCTCGACAAACTCGACGTCCCCGAAACCCAAACCGACGTTCTAAATCTCGCCGCCGAAAATTTCTCCGGCCGCGAACACGCCACCGCGTGGGACATCGCCTATTTCGATCCGCCGTATGACGAGGACTATTCGCTCGTGCTGCATGATTTCGGTTCAAAATCCGATCTGCTCAGTGAAGGCGGCGTCCTCATCGCAGAGCATCACGCCAAAAAGAACATGCCGGAACTCGTCGGCACTCTACGGCGCTGGCGTGTACTAAAACAAGGCGAAACGAGCCTCAGCTTTTATGAAAACTCGTAAGGCCGGGAACGCGGCCGTCCCGGCTGCACGTGTGGATAGCCATCAAGTTAGTGGCTGGCAGACGTTTGCAGCCGGGACGGCTGCGTTCCGGCCAACAACTTATTTATCCTTATGAAGATCTTTGTATGGCTTACGCTTGCTCTAATTTGGAGTACGACCTGGATCTTCATAAAGATCGGGCTCGAAGACCTGCCGCCGATCGCGTTTTCGGGCGCGCGGTTTACGCTTTCGGTTTTGATATTGGCCGTCGTCATCCTGATCCAACGTGTGCCGATGCCAAAGACGTCGGCCGAGTGGAAGCTGCTTGCCCTGACCGGCGTACTGCAATTCTCGATTAACTATTCGCTCGTCTTCTGGAGCGAGCAATACATCTCGTCTGGTCTCGCGGCGGTTTTGCAGGCATCGATCTCGGTGTTCGGTTTGCTGCTCGCCTGGATCTTTTTGCCGGATGAGCGGATAACTGTTCAGAAGATTGTCGCTGTCTCGGTCGGCATTATCGGTGTCGCTGTCATTTTCATCGATCAGTTGAGAGTCGAGAATTGGATGGCGTTTGCTGGTTGCGTAGCAATCGTTGTCGGAGCTTACGCGGCCGCTCAGGCATCCATACTCGTCAAGGCAAAGGCCGCGGCGATCCATCCGGCGTCGATGGTCTTTTGCCAGATGCTCTGCGGCCTGCCGGCGATCATTATCTACAGCCTCACCCGCGAGGGCAATCCGCTGACCTTTAACTGGACTTGGCGAGCCGTCATTTGCGTACTATACCTCGCGGTCCTCGGCACTGTCGCAGCGTTTTGGCTATATTATTGGCTCCTGAGCAAGATCGAATCGACCAAAGCAATGATGATCTCGCTCATCACACCGCTGCTCGCAGTCGTGATCGGTGCGGTCGTCTTGGGCGAAAAATTGCCGACGCAAACATTCGTCGGCGGACTGCTGATCATCGGAAGTATCGGGCTGATCGTGTTTAGGAAGCGCGTTCGAAAAACCAAAGAGGAATTGACCTCAGCCGGACACGGATAAACACAGATAGGAAGAAAACTAGAATTGTCCTTTCTTATCTGTGTCCATCTGTGTTCATCTGTGGTTAAATTTCTTATGTTCTTCAAATTCACAACAGCAGGCGAATCGCATGGCAAAGCGCTCGTCGCCATTGTCGAAGGCCTTCCCGCAGGCCTGCGTATTAACGTCGATGCGATAAATCACGAGCTCTGGCGGCGTCAGCAAGGCTATGGACGCGGTGGGCGGATGAAGATCGAGACCGATACGGTCGAGATATTGTCGGGTGTTCGCCATGGCAAAACTCTCGGTTCGCCGGTCGCACTGATGATCAAGAATGACGATTTTGTGCATTGGACGGAGGTAATGTCGGCCGAGCCTCTGGAAACGGAGCCTAAGAATCCCAGCCTCTGACAGCGCACTAGAACGTGGCACGCCGATCTTCCGGGCGCACAAAAATATCAGACACGCGACCAACGCGACATACTCGAACTAGCCTCCGCCAGAGAGACCGCACCTCGTGTGTCG
>JANNWQ010000444.1:0-2439 GCA_031408595.1 Acidobacteriota bacterium
GGCTGGTGAGGTCACCTCGACATCGCGATCGAGTAGGATGAAGATGCGATGCGAAGCCACGATCGCTGCCTGAAGCACGTTAAATTTGTCGGAGAGATCGCGGATCGGCTGAAAAAGCTGGAGCGAATATTGAATGAACGCCGCAAGAACGCCCACCGTCAGAGCCGTTCCGGCGGCTGCAAATCCACCGAGAAATTCGTATCCGAAAGCAAAGATCACCACTGCAATACCGATCGCACCGATAAAATCTACCAGCGGGTAGAACACCGAG
The DNA here is from genome assembly GCA_031408595.1 of Acidobacteriota bacterium. Classification (GTDB taxonomy): domain Bacteria; phylum Acidobacteriota; class Blastocatellia; order Pyrinomonadales; family Pyrinomonadaceae; genus OLB17. The sequence goes on from JANNWQ010000444.1 coordinate 272, forward strand.
TAGTAAAAGATAGTCTCGATATTTGCGTTGCGATAGTCGTCATTGATATCGCGAAAACGCGACTGCGCCTTGTGCTCAGCGTTGAAAAGCTGAACGGTCTGGGCGCCGGAGATGTACTCTTGCAGGAATGCACTTAGCTTAGCATTGCGCGTGCGGACGCGGTCAAAGCCGCGCCGGGCGTGTTTGCGAAACCAGTTCGTCGCCGTGAAAAGCAACGGCACCGCTATCAGCGAAACGAGTGCGAGCTTCCAGTCAAGCCAGAACATTATGCCGACAATGGCAAAGATAATGACCAGATCGCCGAGCACATCGATGACGCCCGAAGTGAAAAGCTCGTTCAGCGCATCGACATCACCCGTCAGACGCGTCATCGTCCGGCCAACAGGATATTGATCGTAGTATGCGACTTCCTGTTTTTGCAGCTTTGTGAAAAGCTCGGTCCGCAGATCGAACATCACGCGCTGCCCGACCGTATTGAGCAGTATTTCCTGAATGTATGAAAAGATAAATCGAAAGAGAAATACGCCAAAAAATGCGAGGGCAAACAGCCAGATCCCGTCCGTTCGCTTAGGCGTGATGAAGTCATCCACCGCCATCTTGGTAAAATACGGCTGTGTGCTGATTAGGATATTTGTAAGCAAGGTCAGTCCGATAGCGACGGCCGCGAGTCGCCAATATGGCTTGAGATAGCTGAACAGCCGACGGGCGACTCGAAAGTCGTACGTCTTCCCGATCGCATCTTCTTCGTGATATTTACGGACTTCTTCGGACATCGGAGTCAAAACTAGAGTTTAGAGTTCGCGTCTTGGAAAGGCAACGAAATGACGAGTATTATTCTTGAGTGAACCGTTTTCTTGACGACCACAAAGATAATTGGAAACGGCTTGAGGATTTGCTCGGGCTGATGCCGGGCGGCGGGCTTCGCGGGCTGTCGAAGATGGAAGTACGCGAGTTTGGCGAGCTTTATCGCCGGGCGGCGGCGGACCTCGCTATCGCCCGTGCCGAGACTCGCGATCCTAAGCTCATCAATTATCTCAACAGCCTCGTCATCCGAGCCCACGGCCGCATCTACCGAGCCGAAGGAGAAGGTGCGAATCTGATCTGGAGATTCTTCTCGACCGATCTCCCACAGACCTTCCGTTCCAACTTGCGTTACATGGCGTTGGCCTTCGGGATATTCGTAGGGTTCGCGATCTTTGGGTTTATCGCTACTTGGATCGATACCGACTTTACGCATTTTGTGATGCTGTCTGGCATTACGTCCGAGATCACGGCTGGGAATCAATGGTGGTTGCGGCTCAATGACGCCAATCAGATCGGTGCGACGAGCATTTTGTCGAATAACATTCTGGTCACGATGCGTGTCTTTGCGATGGGCGCGTTTTTTGGAGTAGGTGCGTTTTACGATCTGGCTTTCGAGGGTGCGAGGCTCGGGAGCGTGTTTGGAGCCTGTTACAAACTCAATCCGCCGTTCGGCAATAAGCTTGCCACCTTCGTCGTCGGCCACGGCGTGGTCGAGCTTTCAACCATTTTTTTCTGCGGTGGCTCGGGCATGATGATCGGCTACGCGATCATCGATCCCGGCGAGCTCACCCGCGCCCAGACCCTCAAAAAGAAGGGAATGGAGGCCGCCAAGATCGTCATCGGCTGCGCATGTTTCCTCGTCGTCGCGGGCATTATCGAAGGCTTCCTCTCACCATCAAGCCTGCCTCCGGCAGTCAAGATCGCTACCGGTGTCGGCACGGGGCTCGCTATGTATTCGTATTTATTTTTCGCCGGAACAAATGAGTCAGAACCACCTACGGTAACGGGTGGTTGAACATCGTGTTCGAACCCCGGTAAAGATTACAGTCTAACCGTAACAACTTTCCCGATCTCGACACCAAAGGCCAGCCGGGCTGAGCGTTTCATCGCATTTGCATCGCCCGATGTGAGAAATTCGTCATCGCCGTCGGTCTCCAATTTCCATGTCGAGATCTTCTCAACGAGCGAACCTGCTGGATCTATAAACTCGGTCGTCGGTGAGACCAAATCTTTCAGCAAGGAAGTTATCGCCGGATAATGCGTACATGCTAGGAGAATGTGTGAGCAGTTCCTGATCGGGTCGAGGATTTTTTTAGCTTCGCTACGAAGGTTGTCTGATGAGATGTCGCCGCTCTCGATGAGGC
>JANNWQ010000445.1:0-6329 GCA_031408595.1 Acidobacteriota bacterium
CTCCGTAACACCGAACCGGTACTGGCCGCCGCATAGCATCAATGGAGTCAGAGAGTCCGGATTCGCCACTAGCCAAACAACACGGCTTCCACAACACCACCACCCCAAGATACGACGCCGAAGCCGCGAAATTGGCATGGGAAAGGACGCTCGCGCATTTTCAGAAATATCTGAAGTAACTATCCCGGATAACAACGAACGGAGGAATGTGACTTATTGGATGATGCGATGTTAAAAAAGTTTGAATCTGTTCCTCTCCTTGACATCTTCGGACAGTTTCGATATCCTTCAGACTACAATTTAGTAGGGGAGTAGAAGCCTCTGTTTGTTCAGAGGTCCAGCACATCGTCAGTACGTTCGCACAAATAGCCAAGCGAACCGGTGCGTTGGGAAAATATCGAGACCTTTTGCGGCTTTAGTCTGCGAGAGGTCTTTTTGCGTTTGCAGACTCACAAAAATACTACGGCCACGTGAAGTGATGCCGAAGGAGCTATTTTAGATGAGTTTATTTCCGTTTGCCGAGTATTGGCCGTTTTACGCCGGGTTCATGGCCTTTGTATTGGCTATGCTTGCGATCGACCTTGGCGTTTTTAACCGCGTGGCCCACGTTGTTTCCTTCAAAGAGGCAACAATTTGGACGATCATCTGGGTGACGCTCGCCTTGATCTTCAACTTTCTTTTCTACCAATATACTGTAGTCAACTTTGGCCAGGAGATCGGTACGCGGGTCGGGCTTGAATTTTTGACCGGCTACATTCTTGAAAAATCGCTTTCCGTTGACAACATATTTATCTTTGTACTGGTTTTCAGCTATTTCGGCATACCAGCAAAGTACAAGCACCGTGTACTCTTCTACGGCATTTTGGGAGCTCTTGTGTTCAGGGCGATCTTTATCGCTATGGGCTCGGCTCTGATGCAGTTTCACTGGGTGATCTACCTGTTTGGCGGATTTCTAATACTTACGGGTATCAAGATGTTCTTCACAAGTAACGAGGAGATCGATCCAGAAAAGAACCTTCTGATCCGAATATTTCGAAAGTTCATGCCGGTCACGCACACGATCGACGGCAAGAGTTTTTTCCTCAAGATCTCGGGCCGCTGGCATGCAACCCCGCTGTTCATTGCCTTGCTTTTTTTGGAGGCAACCGACATTATTTTTGCAGTGGACAGCGTTCCCGCGATCTTTGCGGTTACGAATGAGCCGTTCATCGTTTTTACTTCCAACATCTTTGCCATCCTGGGTCTGCGGTCGATGTATTTCATGCTTGCCGGCGTGATCGACAAGTTCTATTTGCTGAAATACGGTCTTGCGATCGTGCTGGTTTTTGTCGGACTAAAGATGGTCTGGCTGAATGATCTGTTCGGCGGAAAGTTCCCGATCACATACTCGCTCGGGTTTATTCTGGCGGTTATTTCAGGGTCGGTCATTTTGTCACTGATCTTCCCGCACAACAAGGATGTAGCCTCGGAGCCTGACGATGCGTAATTTAGCGCTGCCTTGTCATCGTCTTTGGAACAATTCTGGTGTTTTCTTCTGGGCCGATCTCGGCCCAGAACCTTTGCTGCGGCTCCAACCGACGACGCTCGACTCTGGAACGACTAACAGATAATTGTTCCGTTGAAGAAAATGGTTGAGCCGATTCTCACTGGCTCCTTTCATTAGCCCGTGGCCTAAGCCATCCGGTGAGCCAACGCAAAGGGAGCGATCGTGATCAGGTCGGACGGCGATATAGAAACTCTCGATCCGACAATACACGTTACCGCAATCGCGTTAGATTGTAATATCCTGTTGCGTTAGGACAAACCAAATTCAATCTATTTGCTTCAAACGAAGTATTCTATGACGGAAGCGTAAGTTAATGGGTTCGAAATAGGTTTGCTGTAGGAGCCAACAAAAAGTTGAGCCAGCGTCTGACAGCCGAAATATATAATATTAGACAAAACGATGGCCGAAGCCGCCCGGGGGATTCAAACATTATTGTCACTATTCTTCGAATTCAATTCTAGAAGGCTCGATCCGCACGAATTCCGGCAACAGCCGATCGGTTTGCCGTTACATCAAGTATCTAATTAAGGTAGGATACAGTGATTTGATTGGCTATGGATTTTAACCTTTTGATCGGCAATTTTCTCAATCCACCGATTTTGTTTTTCTTTCTTGGGTTGTTGGCGGTGCTTTTTAGATCGGATCTGGAGATTCCCACTCCGATTCCGAAAATTCTTTCGCTTTATCTGCTCTTCGCCATCGGTTTCAAAGGTGGTGTCGGCATCACGGCGAGTGGTTTTCAAACGCAAATTATTATATCGCTCGGTGCCGCTACACTGATGGCCTCGGTGGTGCCGCTTTACGCATTTTTCATTTTGCGGCGGAAACTTTCGGTTGCCGATGCCGCCGCGATAGCCGCCACATACGGTTCGATCAGCGCCGTAACGTTTATCACTGCCGCCGCGTTTCTGGAAAAATTAAGCATACCTTACGGCGGTTATATGGTAGCGGCGATGGCTCTGATGGAATCTCCGGCGATCATCGTTGCCGTGTTGCTTTATCGTCTTCGTTCGGTTGAGACCAGCGGAGCAACGTTTGCATGGCGCGAACTATGGCGGGACGCGTTCTTCAACGGCTCGGTTTTCCTGATCATGGGCAGTTTGTTGATCGGCCTGCTATCGGGCGAAGCAGGAGCAAAAGCCTTAAAACCATTTACAACCGATATTTTCACCGGAGTGTTGTGCTTCTTCCTGCTCGATATGGGCATCGTGGCTGCGAAAAGATTGGGAGATTTGAAACGGGCCGGTGTGTTTTTGACCGCGTTTGCAATGCTGCTACCCGTCATGAATGCTGCGGTTGCGATTCCACTCGCCTACGCTTTAGGATTATCGCAAGGCGATGCATTTCTATTTACGATCCTATGTGCCAGCGCGTCGTACATCGCGGTACCGGCGGCAATGCGGCTCTCGATCCCCGAAGCGAATCCGAGCCTCTATGTGCCGATGTCGCTCGCCATCACGTTTCCGTTTAACATAATCGCCGGGATGCCGCTTTACCTGGCTGTTATCAATCGAATTTGGAGCTAAAAATTATGATGCCGGTGAAAAAAATCGAAATCATCGTGGACGAACTTGAAATGCCGAACGTGCTAAAACTGCTCGACGCAGCGGGTGTTTCGGGTTACACCGTCATCAAAGACGCGACCGGCAAAGGCGACCGCGGTCTGCGGGAAGGCGACGATCTAACCGGCGTTTTCGCCAACTCTTATGTGATGACAGCCTGCCCGGTCGAAAAGGTCAATCTCATTGTCGAATCGATCCGTCCCATCTTAAAACAACGCGGCGGCGTTTGCTTAGTATCTGATGCTCAATGGATAGTTCACTGATTTTTGGACCGAGCGAGTATTTGGAAAACAAAGAGCATTTAGCTCTGCACTTAATCAAATGTTTGTTCCACCTGTTCCATGTGTTTCAGCGTTCCACTCTGGAAGATGGAACACTCGGGTCTTGGGCGCGTTTTGAGTTTTTGGCGATGAAGATGAAATTTCCCTAGACCGGGCTCGTTAGTGCGTAATTGTGATCATTGCTTTTTTGAACGCTTGTTTTGGACTTATGGGTGGCGGGTTGGGGGCAAATGGGCCGCGGCTCTTGTCAATGGCCGCTAGCATCGCCGACTGATCCTGAATAAGTTGACGCATGGCGAGCCAGTCCGAGCGGAAGTCGGGGTAAAGGCTGCGGTCCTTTTCGTTTGCGTTGAGATCGGCGTAGATTCGGGCGACGATCAACTTTAGAGCCAGCTCCGGATCGGATGTTTCATCAATTAGGTTGAGTCGGGTAATGCCTAGAATACGATCTTGGCCGTAATATTTCACCTTCAGGGATAGTCGTCCGTTTTGATCGGTCACAGGCTCGCTTTGAAGTTCAAGATCTCGGAAGAACGACTTGACCTCTTTCTCATCACGAAATAGTCCTTGTGCGACGAGGCCCTTAAGAATCGGAGCAAATGTGAGCCTGTGCGACTTCCAGATATCGTTGTTGCCCAACAGCGCTTCATTCGATCGCTTGAGTTTTTCTGCAATATCTTCGCGACGATTATTCCCCGCAAAGTACATCAGTCCCGGATTACTCGCCGTGTTCAACTCGCGTTTGAGGCGGGCGATCTCAGGGCTCGCGTATTTGACGTAAGTCTTATGAATGTTGAATCGGCCGGTCAACAAATAGGTGCCGGAAAAGATGGCGACTAAAGAAGTCTTGAAGATGAGCGATGGGATCAAGTACTTTTTAGACTTATAAGCTGTTTCCGTGAAATTTCGATTGTCGAAACTGCGCGCGATCGGACCAGGTATCTGAGGAAATCGGTCAATGGAAAGCTGCCTTTCCGGATGGTCCTTAGCATAGTCGAAGAAAGAGCGGGCGACAGCTTTAGGCGTTGTGATTCCAAAATCATTGATCCAATCGCGCCGGGCTACTCCCGGGAAATATCTATTTATTGTCTTTCGTGCAAAATCTGCGCAGTTGTTGGTAAAGCTACTAAACTTGCCATTGTTCGCCTTACTGCTTACCTCACGTAAAAACTGAATGTCCTCAGCCGCCGTAGTGTTTACAGTAAAGCCATAAACATCGCGGTTAAATGCCGCCGTCAACATTGTTCTCCATGATCCCTCGGGCATTGTGCCGTCGGGAGCCGCAGGAATGATGGGATTTAAGTGCGTTCGGCGATACCCTTCTCTGAGAAAATTACGGATCTCACCGTTTGCATAAATTGGGATTTCGTTTGGATTCTCCACACCATACAAATATGGAATCAATGGCACAGCCATCCACTCATAGGTCGAACCATTTCCGAAATTTGGATAGCTGCTGATAACGACGCCTGATTCCGTCTCACGGCACGGCCTCAAGCTGATACCGTCGTCTGTGCAAATATTTGAAAGGTAGATAGCCGCGTGTCCCGAGCCAGTAAATTCTCCCGCGACACCAAGAGCCTCAAGCACAAGAAGTGATACATCCGCCCGAATCGATATGGGGGCGAAAATTATCATAACTATTGTCAGCAAGAACAACTTTTTCATAAGAAATACTCTTTTCCCATTGCGATCATAGGACCGCTTTCACATAGTGAATGTAATGGAATAGAGGATTGTTATCTGTGCGCTGTAATACATATACAAAATATCTTTAGGGGCGGCATCTTGTTTCGCGGGTAGCCCATTCAGAGGTTTCACCAAATCCAACCGCTTACTTCTGGGCAACGTAAACGGAATTCGTAGAGATCGAGCCGGTGTAGGGGTTTGGGAACTGGATACTGTGGGCCGTAGCGTGGGGGAAGATCGTGTGGAGGTGTGCGGTGAAGTCGCGGCTCGCAGGATCATTGGACCAGATGGAGAAGGTGCCGTTTGATTGTAGTTGGGCCTTAATCGCGGTCAGGCCTTCAGCGGTGTAGAGCGAGCCGTTTTCGGGGTCGAGGTAGTGTTCGGGCGAGTGGTCGATATCGAGGAGGACGGCGTCGAATTTTCTGGTCGGATCGGCTGTGTCGAAGCTCGTGCGGGCGAGGGCGAAGAAATCGCCTTGACGTAGCTCGCATCTTTCGTCATTAGTCAGTATCTGACCATTCGGAACGAGGCATCTCTTGTGCCAATCGATGACAGGTTGGAAGAGGTCGATGACGAGCAGACTTTGCACTGACTTGTTTTTGAGGGCTTCGACGGCGGTGTAGCCGAGTCCGAGGCCGCCGATGACGACATCGAGTTCACCGAGAAGCGGTGCGAGCCCGAGGACGGCAAGCTCCCGTTCGCTCTCGGTGAAGAGGCTCGACATCAGATATTCCTCGCCGAGCTTGACCTCGTAAACGGTTTCGTTTTTTATGAGCGGTTCAGTCCGTCGGCGAAGCGTTAGTTCGCCAAGCGGTGTCATTTCGTAGCCTAGTTCTTCGATTTTCACTTATTCTAATGTCCCAAAACTGCGTGAAGTAGATAGTGAGTCCCGAAGAACAAAGCGACTCCCGCAAAGACCGCAAGCGAGACCCAAATGCTCGGGCCACCGTGGTGATTGACCTCGGGGATGAGGTCGCTCGCCGCGACGTAAAGCGTGACGCCTCCTGCTACGGGCAGTGCGTATGCGGTGACGGATGAGAAATTCGTGCCGATGACGTAAAAGACAATGACCCCGAGAAAGGTTGTTATTCCCATTAGCCCTGTCGCAAACATCACTTGGCGACGGCCTTTACCAGCGGCGAGCACCATTGATCCAATTGTAAAACCTTCGGGAAATTTGTGCAGCAGAACGGCAATGAAGACCAGCAGTCCGACCTTCGCATCGATCGTGGCGGCCGCGGCGATCGAAAC
>JANNWQ010000446.1:0-1656 GCA_031408595.1 Acidobacteriota bacterium
GACGGAAAGTTTAGTGGAACAGGCGGGCCGCGTCATCGCAATCGAGTTTGACCGCGATCTGATGTCGCCGCTTCGTGTGCAGTTTCATTCATCCGACAATTTTGAGTTGGTAAACGCTGACGCGTTGTCGTTTGATTTCACTACGTATTCTTCTGCCACGAAAAGGATCAAGCTCGTCGCAAATCTCCCGTACAATATTTCAACGCCAATCCTCCAGCGACTGATCGAGCAACGGCATGTTTTCTCGTCGATCGTGCTTATGTTTCAACGGGAGGTCGTCGAACGGATCACTGCCAAGCCGGGAAATAAGGAGCGTGGGTTTCTAAGTGTCTTGGTCGAGGATGCGTTCGAGACCGAGAATCTCTTCGATGTACCGCCACAGGCGTTTCAACCGGTACCAAAGGTTTGGAGCGGCGTTGTTCGCCTCACACCAAAAGCCTCCGGAGTGACCGACCATAACGCCTTCCGCAAAGTGCTGGGCTTTTCCTTTGCCCAAAAGCGCAAGACGATTCTAAACAATCTGAGGCCTTTTTTTGAGGATGCCGCTGATATTCTCTTGGCAGCGGAGATCGAACCGATCCGTCGTGCTGAAACGCTCACCCTTGACGAATGGCGCAAATTGGCCGGGACCATAAGCACGATGCAAAAGATCCCGGCCGAGCCTTCAAAACGAACGCGAGCTACTCCTGACCAACAAAATTGACATCCGTCAAATCAGACGTTATCAGTAAATTCTCGATCCGCGGAAATCTAAATCTTCTCGATGATACGCTAAGCGTATAAGAGACCCCGGTCGGCACATTCTCGAAAGTATAAAAGCCGAAAGTACTTGCCGTGGCAGTGCGGTTCGTTCCGCCCGGGCCTGTCAGGTTGACAGTCGCACGAAAGCCACGTCCGGTAGGATCAACGACCTGACCCGAGATTGTGGCGTTCGACGTAGCGACCGCCTGGCCGAACACCGTGAACTGCACCAGTCGGGACACTGAAAAGCCATTAGCCGCCCCTGGATCAATGACATACCAGCGACCAAAGAACGTTTGCCCGACAAAAGGTGCTGTATTTGGAACAGGCATACTCACCGACGCCCAGCCATTCCCCGCACCAGTATTATTCGTGTTGGTCGAGAGTCGAGCGAAAGTTCCCGCGCCCGGGATCGACGTGCCTACACCCGGGTCGACCGAATCAATTACAAGTACCGCACTCGCATTGCCGATTGCACCGGACACGGAAACCGTAAAATTCGGATTGCCAGCAAGTGGCGGCGAGACGGCATGGATTAAGGGCACGCCGCCGCCCGATCCGCTGCGGCCAGTGCCGGATATCTGCGGAACACGATTTGACTCGGTGTAAAGCTGCGGCCGGTCGAAAGGGCCGCTTTCCGCTTGGACACGTGGATCGGTCAAGGGCCGCCGAAGGAAAGCCACGAGATCAGCCTGCTGGCCTCCGTTTAAACCCAAGTTACGAATCGCCACGTTCTTGTTCGGTGCATTAAAATCACCACCACGATTATAGAAGGCGACCACCTGTTCGAGCGTTGTAAACTGGCCGTTGTGGAAGAATGACGTACGCAAACCAACGTTTCTCAAGCTAGGCGTTTTGAACTCACCGCGATTACCTTGCTGGCTCGTTACAATAAAACGTCCAAGATCGTCGTTT